>JAOTYN010000124.1 GCA_029861825.1 Cyclobacteriaceae bacterium | reverse complement strand
GGTGCCGGATATGGAGTCCCGCCGGGGACCACCATCCGAATGGGGCATCACTGAGGGAAAGAAACGGCGTGTATTGAACCTCACCGATGGCTCAGAAAACCCTGTTGGGGAATGGAACAGCATGACTATCGAATGCCTGGGTAATGAGATCAAGGTATGGGTCAACGGCGACCTGGTCAATCATGGATTTGACTGCACTGTCAGCAAAGGGCAGATCGCCCTGCAGGCGGAGGGGTCGGAGGTGGAGTTTCGGAAGGTGGATTTGACAAGGATTGATAGGTTGACCCCAGATTAACCAAAAATTAACCAAAGTTGCTCCGCGTGGCTCCTACTGAAATTTAGTTTGGATTCTGCGGTTGTGTGAGTGGACTAGAAAATAAACAAGTTCTACCAGTTGCAAACGGATTGGTTATAATTCAAAGGCCCAAAATTTTAAATGGGATCATTTGCAGATACCATTTTCCTTACTAGATTTGCATTCCTTTAGAAGGAACGGTTTGATCACGGTTTATCAGCACACTCAAACTCAAACCAAACCTCTAAGTACCATTGGGATCTTAGCTCAGCTGGTTCAGAGCACCTGCCTTACAAGCAGGGGGTCACTGGTTCGAATCCAGTAGGTCCCACAGCTTAAGTCCTGACGAAATTCGTCAGGACTTTTTTATTTGGAGCGAAGCGTGGAAACTTTAGTTTCCAAAGTGGAGCGATCAAATAAATTTAAAGACTGACGGAGTCAGGCTTGGTTGTGGAGCGCCCCCATGAAGGATCACCGCAGGTCATCCAGATTTACCCGCCATAGTACAGAGCAACAGCTTCCCGCTTTATAATATTCTTCCGTCCAGCACTTAGGCCAATATGCCATTCACTACCTGCCCATGGACATCGGTCAAACGGTACCTTCTACCCTGATGCCTAAAGGTCAAACGCTCATGGTCGATGCCCAGCAAATGGAGCATGGTGGCCTGGAAGTCGTGAATATGCACGGGGTCCTTCACAATATTATAGCTGAAATCATCCGTTTGGCCATAGGTGATCCCGGGTTTTACGCCCCCTCCGGCCATCCATATAGTAAAACATCGAGGATGGTGGTCACGTCCGTAATTATCGGCGGTTAGTTCACCTTGACTATAGATGGTGCGGCCGAACTCCCCGCCCCAAACCACCAGGGTATCTTCCAGCAGGCCTCGTCTTTTAAGATCCAGTACCAAGGCGGCGCTGGCCTGATCGGTATCTTTGGCTTGGGGTATTATGTCCTTTGGTAAGTCCACATGGTGATCCCACCCCATATGATATAATTGAATAAATTTTACATCCCGTTCTGCCAGGCGCCGGGCCAGTAAACAATTAGCGGCAAAAGTTCCCGGTCGACGAGCATCAGGGCCATAAAGATCAAACACCTCCTGGGGCTCATCGGAAAGATCCATTACTTCCGGCACGGAAATCTGCATGCGATAAGCCATTTCATATTGGGCAATGCGGGAGGCAATTTCCGGATCGCCAAAGTCCTCTTGCCGCATAGCATTCAACTCAGCCAGGTGATCCAAGGCATTGCGCCGTTGTTTAGGACCCACACCCTGAGGATTATTAATAAATAATACCGGGTCCTTGCCGGATCTTAGCTGAACTCCTTGATGCAATGAAGCTAAGAATCCATTACCCCATAGGCGGGAGTAGATGGGCTGCGGCCGGATCAATCCCCGGGAAAGTAATACGATAAAGCTGGGCAAGTTCTGATTGTCGCTGCCTAGTCCATAGGACAACCAAGAGCCAATACTAGGCCTTCCCGGCTGTTGGGAGCCGGTTTGAAAAAAGGTGATGGCCGGGTCGTGATTAATGGCCTCGGTATGCATAGATTTTATAAAGCACAATTCATCGGCTATTTTAGCGGTGTAAGGCATCAGATCACTTACCCAAGCTCCGCTTTGTCCATGCTGTTTGAAATTGAAATAAGAGGAAGCCAGGGGAAAAGTGGATTGATTGGAGGTCATACCGGTAAGGCGCTGACCTTGGCGGACCGAATCCGGAAGTTGCTGTCCATGTAGTTCCTGCATCAAAGGTTTATAATCGAAAAGATCCATTTGTGAGGGACTGCCACTTTGAAACAGGTAGATCACCCTTTTGGCAGCGGGGGCAAGGTGTGGGTTTCCTAAAATCCCATTGGTGGGTCCTGTCACTGGCGGCACTATGGGGTTGCTGCCGCTGCCACTGCTACATCCTGGCAGTAAAGTACTCAAGGCCACGCCGCCTATGCTCATGCCCAATTGAGATAAGAAGTGACGGCGATTTATATTGAGGGCTGCCTCATGCTCAATTTTGTTATAGATCAACAAGTCTTCCGGTTTCATCTTATGATTCCATTTTAGCTTCGTCCAGGTTTAGTACTAGATTAGTTACCACCGTCAGGGCTGCCAATTCGGGCACGGATATCCCTTTCAATAGCGGCGTCGAACCTATAGACAACAACCGGGTAGCTGCTTGGGGTTGTTGCTGATAGTTGCTTCTTTCAGCCTCGAATAACTCCAATAAATTGGCCAACTCACGGGCATTGGGGCGGCGGGAAGTCAAGCGCACAAAGACCTCCGATATACATTGAGCAGGCTCCGGATTATCTCGCAACACATCTTGGGCCAGTACCCGGGAGGCCTCTATAAATTGGGGATCATTCAACAGGACCAAGGCTTGAAGCGGTGTGCTGGTACTTTGACGTTTTAGAACACAAACGGCCCGCTCTGAAGCATCAAAAGTTAGCATCACTGGAGGGGGTATGGTTCTTTTCCAGTAGGAATATAGACTACGCCGATAAAGGTCCACTCCATAACTGGGTCGATATTTATTTTCACCGATTTGATTGGCCAATTCCTTCCAGATGCCAGGTGGCTGATAGGGTTTAACCCACTTACCTCCTATTTTGGGATTTAACAACCCACTGGCCGCTAAAGCCTGGTCCCGCAACATCTCAGCGCTTAAACGCTGGTACGGTCCACGGGCTAACAGCACATTTTCTGGATCCATTCGTTGATGTTTCTCTGTCAGCTGAGCGGATTGTCGATAGGTGGCAGATAGCACCATACGTTTTACCATGGCTTTAACATCCCAACCATCCTCCCTAAAAGTTACCGCCAACCAATCCAGCAATTGTGGGTGAGAGGGCAGGTCGCCCTGATTCCCAAAATCTTCCGGAGTATTTACTAAACCCCTGCCAAACAACATTTGCCAAAAACGATTCACTGCCACCCGCGCCGTTAAAGGGTGATCAGGATGGGTCAACCATTGTGCCAGCCCCAAACGATTTCTGGGATAATCTTGGGGAAAAGGCAAGATGTCTGAGGGGGTGCCCGCCAGCACTTGATCCAGTGGATCATCATAGGCACCGCGGTTCAATACATAGGTGGGGCGTACGGAGTCCATCTCTTGCATTACCATTACGTAGGGAACCTCCAGGTATACGCCTCTTAAGCTGTCCAGCTCATTTTTTTGCCGGTGATAATGAGTATCGAAATTCGTCAGGTAAAATTCCCGTAGCTCGGAATTGGGCAGCTTGCCGGCAGGTGCTTGGGGGTAATTACTGCTGGCAGGGTTCGCTGCCAGGGCTTCAACTTCTATGGCACTGAGCTGTCTATCATATATACGAACTTCATCGATCAGGCCCCCTTGAAAGCCCTGATAGTGGTCGCTGATTGCTCGTCTTGGGGTCCAGTTACCCACTAAAAAATCGTTACCGTTTAATATACTTTTACGCTGAAGCTGATCGATTTTCACCCGGAGAGGCGCGGCTTTACCATTGATAAAAATTTGCACCCCTGAAGCTGTTCCCGAACCGTCATAGGTCATGAATACATGAGACCAGTATCTCAGAGGAATAGTCTTTTGAGTATGTACTACCAACTTTTCCTGAGCTTCATTATGCACCAGTGCGGCTTGTAAGGTACCCTGAGGCGTTAGCGCCAATTCATACCCGCCCCGACGCTGTTCACCGTTGCGCCGGGTGAACAAACCGGTTAGTTTACTCCTTGACATCGTGGGTTTCACCCACCCTCCAAAGGAGAAACCTTGCGACTCCTCAAAATCACCCACATCTCCCAGGCTCAGGTAGTTCTTGCCGTCGAATTGCATAGCTTTCCCTGCCTTGCCTTTCATTAACTTGGGCTCAATGAGCTCACTAATAATCTTAACATTAACCATACCCTGGTGCCCTTGAGGAACTTCATTAGGCGACACCAGTTGATCCAGTTGATCCAGCTTAAAATACGCTAGTAAACCTTTGGAGATTTGGAGCTCCCAATCATGTATAGGATATTCCCCATTCAACCATTGCTCGAAACCAGGAGGTGATTTGGACATCAGCCGCCTGAGATTCTCCTGCTTGACTAAGCGCATGGAGTCCAGCCATAGAATGGTAGCTTCAAGTTCAACATCTTCAACTTTCATGTTGGGTTCCGGCGCCTCATCAAAGTAGTCAATTTGACCTTTTTCATTAACTCCATTAAAAAAGGCAAACATCTGATAATAGTCTTTTTGTGATATGGGATCGTATTTATGGTCGTGGCAGCGTGCGCATTGCATGGTGAGGCCCATAAAGGCGGTAGCAGTGGTGTTGGTTCGATCGGCTACATATTCGGTAATGTACTCTTCATTAATCACCCCACCCTCTTGAGTAATAGCATGATTGCGGTTGAATGCAGTAGCTAATTTTTGTTCATAAGACGCATTGGGCAGCAAGTCACCGGCCAACTGCCAGGTAATAAAGTCGCTAAATGGAAGATTTTCGTTAAAGGCATTAATGACCCAGTCCCGCCAGGGCCAGATACTGCGAGGACGATCATCCTGATACCCATGGGAGTCTGCGTAGCGAGCAGCTTCTAACCAAATACTGGCCATGCGCTCTCCGTAAGCCGTAGAACTTAGCAATCGATTCACCTGTTTCTCATATGCTTCAGGGGAATCATCTGACATAAACTCCCGCAGTTCAACAGGGCTGGGTGGTAAACCCGTAAGGTCAAAACTCAGTCTTCGCAACAGCTTTTCCTTGGTTTCCGGGCTCGCAGGGTCCAAACCGGTGCCCTGTAATTTCTTCAATACAAAATAGTCGATCTCGTTAATTGCCCAATCCTTGAGCTTCACCTGTGGCAGAGCTGGTTTTACGGGAGGGGTAAAAGACCAGTGCGGCTTCCATTCCGCACCTTGTTTGATCCAACGCTTGAGCAGAGCGATCTCATAAACCGACAAGTGGAGGTTGGCTTCTGGTGGCGGCATCATGTAATCAGGATCGGTACTGGATATGCGCTGTATCAATTGACTTTTCTTTACTTTGCCGGGAACAATGGCAAAGCGGTTATCAGCGCTATCCAATAGGCTAAGTGCTGCTTCTTCGATATCAAAACGCAGCCCTGCCTTGCGGGTATTTTCATCCGGGCCATGGCATTTAAAGCAGCGATCGGAAAGGATAGGCTTGATATGGAAATTAAAATCCACTCGTTCCGGCAATGAGGCCTGCGATGACTGTTCAGGGTCACTGCCAGGTTGGCAACTGATCCAGCAACACACTAAAACTGTAATCCCAAAAAAACCGACGGTTCTAATAGTAGCTAGGCTGCTCATCTCTACAATTTAGTAAAAATGATGCAAGATTTAGCTTTCCAGGTAGCTTCCAAATGGTTAGATCTTCTCCTGTAGTTTGTTGGTGCTCCACAAGCACCACCAAGTCAATAGACTGTTGCTGACCTATCATTTACTATTTGGCTAGCAGCTCTTGGCAACTTCAACGGTTTTTTTGATCACCTGATTGGACTTTCTTGGCTTTTACCATTGCCATAACTTTCTTTAATAGCTGACCGAATATTCCTAACTTTCCTTTTTTAACACCTATGTCCCAGCAGACCCGTCAACTAGCCGCCATAATGTTCACCGATATCGAGGGCTATACTGCCTTGATGCAAAAGGATGAGCAACAAGCCGTGCAATTGAGGGCCAGGCACCGGGAAATATTCAATGCCACCACCACCAAGTACCAGGGCCAGATCCTTCAATATTATGGAGACGGCACCTTGAGCATCTTCTCTAGCGTGATAGATTCGGTTAATTGTGCCGCTGAAATGCAGGTACTGTTTCAACAAGAGCCGGTAGTGCCAGTCAGGATAGGAATTCACCTGGGAGATATTATTGTCAGGGAAGACGAAGTGATCGGTGATGCTGTCAATATTGCGTCCCGAATAGAGTCCCTAGCGGTGGTGGGGTCTGTACTGGTGTCGAACCGAGTGCAGATGGATCTCAAGAATCACCAAGAAATTCGAACCCAATCCCTAGGATATTTTGAGTTTAAAAATGTCCAACAGCCCATGGAGGTTTTCGCGCTGGATCATAAAGGTTTGAAGATACCTGTTGCCAAAGAAATGCTGAATAAAGGTAAGGTATCAAGAAGGGATGTACCCAATAATCTTCCCAAACCGGCTACTCGATTCTTTGGACGCAAAAAAGAATTAGAGCAGCTAGCGGAGCTGCTGGAGAATCATCGACTGGTCACACTGGTGGGTCCTGGCGGATGCGGAAAAACCAGGTTATCTATGGAGGTAGCAGGTGAAACCATGCCCTTTTTCCCGGATGGCGTTTGGTTTGTGGGCTTAGCGCAGGTAACCAACCCTGAACTGGTAGCGGATACACTGGCTGAAACTTTACACATAAAACCCGAAAAAGGAAAACCCATTGAAGAGACGGTTGCCAGGAAACTATCAAACAAGAAATTATTGATAGTTTTTGACAACTGCGAACATGTTATCGACGAATGTGCTCGGATTCTTGGTCTCCTGATGGTCAATACCGTAGACCCGCGCATACTCACCACCAGCCGTGAGACATTAAACATCCCAGGTGAAGCCACCTATCGGATCTCTCCTTTACCAGTTCCGGAGAGCAACGCCAAACCAGACGAGATCTTAGTTTTTGATGCCGTTCAATTGTTTCGGGATAGGGTTTTATTGAACAAGCCGGACTTCGAACTGGATGAGAGTAACAGTCAGGTGGTATCGACCATCTGTCAAAAACTGGAAGGGATACCCTTGGCCATCGAAATGGCCGCCTCCAGGATAAAGGTCATGGACCCCAATACCATTTTAGACCGATTATCCGATCAGTTTAGACTACTTTCAGGGGGCCTAAGAACGGCACCACAACATCAGCGAACTTTACGTGCAACCATCGATTGGAGCAACGACCTGCTTACAAAGGACGAAAAGACATTATTTTATCGGCTATCGATTTTTACCTCAGATTTTGATCTAGAGGATGCTGAAAAGGTTTGCGGTTACCACCCTTTGACCGAATTGCAGATACTGGACCTTTTAGCTCAAATTGTGGATAAATCTTTGATTGTAACACTGGAAAGAGATCGCATCATCCGCTACCGTTTATTGGAGGTTATGAAGCAATATGGCCAGGAGAAAGTTTCCCAGAATGGTGAGATGGAGGAGCTTCAACAGCATTATGCAAACTACTATCTGGAACAAGCCGGACTTGCACATGAAGAAAGAATGAAAGATGGTATCAGATGGTCTGCTTGGCTCAGTCAGGAGCTACCTAACATTCAAGGAGCCCTTAACATTTTTCAAAGCGAACCGGCTCAAAGATTAAAACTTGCAAGCCTTTTGGCAGAATTTTTCTTTTTGCATGCCAACCTCAGTATTGGCCAGAAGATATTAAGCAGTGCCCTGGAAGCTTCTAGTGACCGGAATGTAGATCGGGCCCGCGCTCTTTGTGGGTTGGGATTTATTGAAATATTGATTGATCCGGATTTGGGATATCAAAAAATGACTGAAGGAATTCAAATTATTCAGGAATTGGAAGATGAACAGGCCAAACTGGATATATATTGGAGGTACGGATCGTTCAAAAGCGCCTATGGGGATTGGGAGGAGGCTCAAATGATCATGGAAGAGGGCTTGCAGATAGCCCGAGACCGCAAAGATCCCTGGATGGAGCTGAGGTACAAAAATAACCTGTCCTGGGTGGCCATCGGCCAGCTTAAGCCGGAATTGGTAGAAGCCGACATTGACAGCAATCTCAAAGAGGCCCTAGAATTGGGAAATATCTATGACATCACCGACGCCTACCATATAAATGCGGATGTGGCTTTTCTAAAAGGAGATTTCAAACTAGCGGAGTCCCGCTATGCGGAAGCCATTAACAATGCCCTGAAAATGGGAAGTGATCTGGAAGTTAACGTACTGCTGAATAGTTTGGCCATATCAGTGGCCGGACAGGGGAGATATGAAAAAGGATTACGCTTGTTTGGCGCAAGTTTGGAAAAGTTTGAGGAGCTGGAGGCGGTGATACCTGAATTGGATACCGTGATGAAGCGATATAACCTTACCATACAAAAAGCTATTGACGCTTTGGGAGAGGCGAAATCCCAAAGCCTGCATGCGGAGGGTAGGAAAATGGGTTTTGAGCAGGCGATTGACTATGCGTTTGACATGGGCAAGGATTGACGTTTGAGCATGTTGGCAAGGCAGTCCCGTCTCTCGGTGACTTATCGGTCTGAGGCATTGTGTTAGGTTCACATCTGTTTTCCACACTTTCCTCATTAATCTAGGTGACTTGAAGCGCCCTAATTTAATCCCTCAGCTCGGTAGTCCCTTTCAGGAAATCCTTCAACCTTTAATGCATAAGTGGGTCGACCGAAAAGGTCATAAATGTACGTCAATCCCATGGCAAGTCCCGATCCTGCAGCCTACTGATTATTAAGTATTAAATCCTTGTATACCTGCAACTTAAACTTAAATATAGTGTTTAATAGGTATTGACCCGAAAGTATATTTTTTGTAACTAATACACTCACCTAAAACACTCTTTTCCTCATCTTCCAAAGGTAAAGAGGCTCGGGAAAATGAACGCTCGTTTCTGTTGCAACTACCCGGACATTGATAGTCCTATCCATACAAATTCCACTAAGCAACATAAGTTCATTTAACCCTAAATTCTATGAGAACTAGAGGTATTGCATTAGTAATTCTAATGTTATTCAGTTTTGCATGTGAGGAAGAATCCTTCATGCCTGCAGACTCGGACTTGCTCACATCCAGTGACCCCTTCTCTTCCCAAATGCATAATGCAACCATTGTGCAAAGGGTGGAGGTTTTGCCCTTTATGCCAGCCGGTGAACTTGGCGGCCCCACTAATGTTTTGGTTCCCGGAACACTCTTTCCTCCCTTGGAGAATAGTTTTGCCATCCTTAAACGGCAGCACAACGGTGTGAGGTTTAAACTGCATACCACAGGATTGCCTGAAGGTGCTTACACCGTATGGTATGTGATCTTCAACGACCCATCTTCTTGTATAGGCCCAGGAATTGGGGGAGGTGTGTGTGGTGAAGAGGACCTGTTCTTGCCCTCAGCAGCAGTTGTCTGGGGCACAGGAAATATTGTTTCTCACAATGGAGTGGGACATTTCAGTGACAAGATAGCCGTTGGGGAAACCAGATCGGAAACCGTGCTGCTGGGCGCAGACCTGTCATACCCACTGGAAAATCCTCAAGGCGCGGAGATCCATTTGATCGTAAAGTACCACGGACCGGCTTCTAATGACAAGGAAGTACTTTGGGATCAAACCCACACTTTGCTGGGTAGTTGCGGCCCGGATGAAGGCGCCAATTCCTTTGATGCAGGGCCATTTGGGATTCAGTGTTTTGATCCGCAATTGGCTATTTTAGCCAGCCCTGGTCTAATCTAAGTCAAATTAACAATGTGATTACATGTCGGGCTTACAATTTACGTTGTGAGCCCCATGTATTCACCATTCACATCTTACAAAATCAAACGTGATCAAATTAGAGGAAGTCTTAGATCCTACCCAAACAATTTAGCCTTAACATATCGGGCATTCATCTCTGCGATATTAATAATTGATATGCCTTCCGGGCATTCCACTTC
>JAOTYN010000123.1 GCA_029861825.1 Cyclobacteriaceae bacterium | reverse complement strand
CTGGAGTGTAACCCCTTGTGCATAGGGATTCAACTGATGAACTTCTTTAAGCGCGTAGTAGGCGGCACGGGGATTTAGTTGATATAAACCCCTGGGGTTGGTTTCGCCTTTTGCACAAATACCAAACCATTCTTCATTCATATTATTTTCACCCTCTTCAGCAAGGTCGCGTGCATAACCCCCGTTGGACCATGAGGCATT
Source organism: Cyclobacteriaceae bacterium (assembly GCA_029861825.1). Lineage (GTDB taxonomy): Bacteria > Bacteroidota > Bacteroidia > Cytophagales > Cyclobacteriaceae > JAJCYK01. The sequence goes on along the minus strand of JAOTYN010000123.1, from coordinate 9,731 downwards.
GTTATCGTGAACATCGAGATTGGTGGTTTGCCCGTATTTCCACCAACCATCACTAAACTGAAAGGTAAATCCACCTAGAGAGTTTCCTGCTTTTCCTAAGCCTGCAGCATTTTCATATATCTCTTTCCAGTTGCCTACCATATAATAGGCTTGAGAGTACTGGTCTTCTCCATTTTCGATAACATTGAAAGCATCTGCTCCAAACTCCGTAAATAGGATGGGTTTATTGTACTCATCCCTGACCCGCTGAAAAGCATCTCCAAATGAAATACCTCGATACATATTGGTTCCGTATATGTCCACGTCCTGACATTCTTCGACGATGAGATCAAGAAACAGCAGGTCCCCGTTACACATGGCTACTGGGTGGGAGGAATCCACACCTTTCATTACCACTGCAGCTTCGTTAAATAGCTTGTACATGGCGCGGGCACGCACAGTTGATTTTCTGTCCTCGATGGGTATATCCTCAGTTTCAGCACCTTCCCAAAAGAGCCCATAGTTATTCTCATTTCCCAGGAGATACATTAATAGACCTGGAGTATTCTCATACTCCTCAGCTAAGGCTTTTACCTCAGCTAGCAGGAGTTCCCGTACCCGGGAATCTGCGTATTCGGTATTGGCAACCCATGCCCCGTTCAGGGTAAGACCGTAGCGGCCAAATGAATGATTGAGCATGGTATAAATGCCATATTTTTCATAGATATACTGGATCCATTTGGGTTGTACCCCGGTATATTGCCTAATGACATTCACCCCCATATTTTTCAACAGGGACATTTCGGAGTCAAGTGCTTCCCGGATCACATCATCGGGTTGTTTCCATAAGCTGTAAGAAACCGTGGTGCCGATGGGAAAATAATCCCAGTTCATACCATTGATCATTAGGTCAGTGCCATTGACCACCAATTTCGTTCCCTGGTCATTTTGTACCACTTGCACTTTATCCGACTGGGCATAAACCGAGGTTACAAACAGGCAAAGAAGCAGTCCTGGATAGAAGCTTTTCATTTGTGTAGTGTTATGGTTAGCTAAGGTGGCAGGTTTTAGTTTGGCTGGATTTTAACTACAGCCGTATTATTTCTCCTGTGTATTTCTGACCCAATATGATACTATTTTACCTCAATATTAAGTATATCACCTCAGCAATTATTTCATCATCGGTTTTTTTTACTACATCAAAAAGGTACATTTAAGATCTTAAGTCACTCATATTTAGGTGTTTTTATGATTTCAGAACTTTCTCATGAAATATTTTAGCTTTTACAGCAAGTACATTTCTTGTTTGATTTTTCTCCTTTTTTTTGAGGAATCGTTAAACGCCTTCAACGGGAAGTATCCTGTTCAAAACTTCACTCCCTCTGAATATAAAGCAGGGATTCAGAACATTGATTTTGCTCAAAACAGAGATATGACCATTTTCGTGGCAAACAATTTGGGGGTGTTGTCCTTTAATGGAAATGATTGGGAAACTCATGCTTTTCAAACGGGAAAGAAAAAAAGATCCTTGGCATTTGACGAAAGCACTAATAGGCTATATGTTGGTTCACAAGGTGAGTTCGGATACTTTCATGATGATTGGAAGTATGTATCGCTGCTGGAGTTAATCCCAACTGCGTGGCGGGACTTTGATGAAGTCTGGGATGTTTTCTTTTTCAATTCAGAAGTCTATTTCTGTACGTTTCGGGGTATTTACGTTTTCGACGGCCAAACTATTTCCATTATTGAGCATACCGATGGCTTGAACCGTTCGTTCCAGGCCAATGGGAAGCTATTTACCCAAAGTTCAAAGGGAGAACTTTGGGAAATTAATGATAATCAACTGGTTTCCAGTTTTCAGCAAGGTCAAATCAATCAAATCATTGCGGGTATGATCCCGTACAACGAAGGATACTTGCTAATTTATAATTCAGGTGACATCGAGTTTTCTACGGCTTTCGGATTTAATGCAATACACCGAAACCTTTCCCAGGCTTTAAAAGGCAAGTATGTAAACCATGTGCTGCAACTTTCCGATACTCGCCTGGTCATTTCTACACAAACTGCCGGTTTGTTTTTATATGATTTACAACAACAAACTATAGAAGGCATAACTAATCGAGATGGCTTATTAACCAATGCTTGCTTACGGGCCTTTCAAGACTTTACTGGAAACCTATGGGTAGGAATGCAAAACGGAATTGCGGTGATAGACATCAATTCCCCCATGCGATTAATCAGCCAAGAAATTAATCTTGATGGAAGTGGATACGAAGCCTATCAAGATGTTACAGGCACCTATTACACTACCTCCAACGGCATTTATTTCTTAGCAAGTGATGCCTCTAAATGTGAGTTTCTTGAGGGAACAGAAGGGCCGGCATATGGTATGCAAAAAATCATGGGAAAACTCTATGCCGGGCATCATACCGGTTTATTTATTCTGGAAAAAGGTAAAGCAAAACGTTTAGTTTCTACTGATGGCTTATGGCAGATCAAGCAATTGCGGTCTAGACCTGAATTTGCCATCGGCGGAACCTATTCAGGCTTGTATCTTTTCAAAGTAAATGATCAAAAAGAATTACAAGCTGTTCAGAAGATCCGCGGTTTTAATGAATCAAGCAGGTTTTTTGAGGAGGACCAGTCCGGGAGAATTTGGGTGAGTCAGTTTTACAAAGGCTTATATAGACTGGATTTAACTGAAGGACTCATGCAAGCCACTGCCCATAAAGCTTCAGATGAGTACGGTTTGCCCATTAATGAACGGATTATCCTGAGCAGAGTAGACAATGAACTCCATATTGCCACCAATGCCGGTGTGTACAAACTAGATCAAACCAGCGACCGTATCGTAGAAGCGGAAATGTTTTCTAAGGTTATTGGGAACCAGCCGGTCTACTTGCTTGTACAGGGCAATCAAAAGAACATTCATTTCTTCACAGAGAATATGGTGGGGTTTTTTAAGCAGGTCAGTGCAAACAACTATGTATCTGTCCCCTCTTCTCTCTTTCACTTGCGCTATTCATTTAACAATGATCTTTTGAATGTTTCAGTGGATATCAATGATGGGGTATTGTTTAATGCCAATGAAGGGTTCATCCATTATAATCCTGATTTGGAAGATCGACTTCCTGTTGATCAACAGCTGGTGGTTAGCAAGGTTCGCAGTGTTGCTGAGGATATCCTTTTATACGCCATTAAACCGTTTAGTAAAAGGCCCGACAGCACCGAAGAATTGCTTGTTTCTCATAAAGCTAGGGTAATACAGTTTGCAGTAGAGTCTTTTCGGTACAATAAGGTGAGCAATCAGCAATTTCGATATTATCTGAAAGGTTTTGATGAAGACTATGGGGAATGGACCAGTACCACCACCAAAGAGTACACTAATCTTAAAGAGGGGGAATATGAGTTTTTTGTACAATCTCCCAATTATTTGGGAGAGATTGTAACCAGTCAGCCTATATTGTTAAACGTACAACCACCGTTTCATAGAAGTTTAACAGCCAAGATTTTATATGTGATCCTGGGAATACTAGCGATGTTCTTAGTGGTCAGGTTTCAAAAACAAAAATACCAACGGGATAAAGAGAAAATTGAAAAAGCAAAACAACGTGAGCTAGCAGAAAAACAGCAAGAACTGCAGCAGGTGAAAGAAGAAAAAATGAAAAATGAGCTGCGGCACGTGAATAACCAACTGGCAGCATCTACCATGAACCTGGTGGTGAAAAACGAGTTCATGGAAAACATAAAAGAAGAACTGAAGCAGGTTAAACAAAACGTAGCCATCAAGAACACCAAACAGGCTCTTGAGGGAATTGTAAAAGAAATTGACACAACCTTAAGATTACAAGAAGATTGGGAGCAATTTGAATACCATTTTGACCAAGTTCACGGAGACTTCCTGGACCGTTTGAGGCGTGAATTTTTAGACCTCACCCCCAGCGAGCACAAACTCTGTGCTTTTTTGCGACTTAATTTGAACACTAAGGAAATCGCCAATCTTATGGGCATCTCTTCCCGAGGGGTAGAAATTGCTCGCTACCGTTTGCGCAAGAAATTAAGCCTGCAAACGGGGCAAAATTTGTCAAAGTATATTTTGGAGTATTAATGCATTTATTCGCTGACTGGATTACCTTCGGTAATCCTTTTTGGGGAGGTTTATAACCCAATGAGCCACTCACTCCGTTCGTAAAGGTTTTACAGCCTTTGTTTTAGAGCATGCTCTTCATAAAGGCAAATAAAAAATCAGGTCTTCGACCTGGCTCATTGATTGTCGGGATGACTGGATTCGAACCAGCGGCCCCTTCGTCCCTAACGAAGTGCGCTAACCGGGCTGCGCCACATCCCGAACCTGTCCATAAATATGGAAACAGCCCCAAAATTACGATTAATTTTTTTTAAGTCTTAATCTTTTTCACATTTTAGCCCTATGTAAGACTACTGCTAAAAGTTTAACACTTAATTCCAAAGACTTGGTTAATTTTACATCAAAAGATGTCGGAAAATGCACAGTAATTGGCGCCGCGGGCTACTGCTTTTTATAGCGTTTCTTCTGGGTCCCCATATATACGCGGATCGCGTTTCCAAAGCGTTGAAAAAACTTCAACAGGGAAAGCATGAAAAAGTCGAAATCTTAATCTCAAAATCATTGGATAAACATCCGGTAAATGCCGGTGCGCATTACGTTTTAGCCCTGCTTTATTTCGATAGCACCTATCACCGTCATCATCTGGACTCTGCTCACTATTTCATAGAACTGGCTTTACGGCAAGAGCAAAGCACCGATAGCCTGGATGGATGGCCCCTGGATAAATCACGCCTGTCTCGTAAAGAACTACTGCTGCAAAAGCACACCATAGACAGTACGGCTTTCAATTGGGCCTCTTCACAGCATACCGTGGCTTCTTATCAGCATTTCATAGACAACTACCCCCATGCCAGCCAGCTAAAAGGAGCTGTCTCCAATCGAGATCAATTGGCGTTTATAGGAGCCAGTGAATTGCACACCTACCAAAGCTATAAGGAGTTTATGGAGCGATATCCGGAAGCTCTGCAGGTACCGGAAGCTGAAAAACGCTATCACCTGCTGCTCTTTCAATCGATGACCAAAGACGGAAAACTACAGGACTATGTTCATTTCCTGAATAAGAACCCCCAAAGCCCCTATCGCTTACGGGCCGAAAAACAAATATTTGAACTGCAAACCTTGGATCACCACCCACAGAGTTATGCTGCTTTTCTAAAAGATTATCCTCAAAGTCCTATGGCCTCCAGGGCCCGAGATTTCCTTTATCATATGGACAAGTCACTCATTATGGGTACTCTTTGGCAGACCGACTCACTAACAGAGGTTGAACATTTGGGTCGATACCCCCTGGCTGCAGTTTATGAGAATAATCAATACGGATTTATAGATGTTCAAGGAAATATACGCATCCCCGTGAGATACGATTCTATCCCTGATAATCTGTTGTGTGATCAATTAATCACCGATGTGTTTCCCATTTTTGAGGCGGAGCGATGGAAACTGACCGGAAGAAATTCAAAGGTGGTATATGACCAACCATATGATCAATATACCCCGTTGGATCAGGGTTTTCTCAAAATACGGCGGGCCGATAAGTATGGTATTGTTCATAAAGGAGGGTGGCAGATCTTACCTGTAGAATTCGATGATATCAACCTATTGCCAACTGGAATTTTTGCGGTCAAACAAGGAACTCGATGGGGATTGTTCAGCACCAGTGGTCGTGAAATTTATCCCGCTGAATTGCAGGAGGTCACCGCTGAAGGCTCGTTCATGGCCCTCCGAAAAAATGATCGATGGGCGCTGCTCAATAAGGAAATTATGTTAGAATGGTTCAGGACCCAATCCGTACCCTTGGATTTTCGTTACGACGACTGGGAGTTGACCAGTCCTGGCTTTGTTCTGGTATCGGAAAAGGACAAAGAAAGCGTTTTGAACGAACAGCTGCAAACAGTAGTCCCTCTGTCCAAACATCAAATCTATGAGGTTGATAGCGCCAATTGGTACACCAAGACCTCACATGGTACGGTGCGTTTTTATGGGGCACAACTAAAGGCTATACCCCCTGATCGCTTTGAGGAGTTCATTGCTACCGAGGCCTTCGTATGTCTGGGTAGAAGTTCCAAGTGGGAACTATGGGATCGACAGCATCTGACTATGGTGAATGAGATCTCCTACGACACCGTTGCCAGACTGGGTAATGATCTTTTGCTATTGGGCGAAGGTGATCTGCGGTCCGTGCTGTTTCCTAATGGATCCATGGTGGCCACCGGCCCCAAACAACTACTGAGGCACCTGCGCAGCCCGGCTCAAACCAGAGGATTTCTCCAGGTATCCACTCCCGGTGGACTTCGCGAAGTCTACAATCAGGAGGGCCAGCGGATCTATAAAACCTGGTACTACGATATGCAGCCGCTTACTGCTTCATTGCTGACAATAGAAAAAAATGGCCAGAAGGGAGTAGTTAATCTAGCCGGTCAGATGTTGTTAAAAGCCCGCTATGAAACCGTTGTTGCGGATAGTGATGATCACCTGACTTTATTACTACGAGGCCGTTTCGGTTTCTATCATGTCCCCAGCAAGCGGCTAATCAGCCCTCAATATGAAAGTAGGATATCCTACTTTTCCCACAACCTGCTTCTTGCCAGTAAACGAGGTAGCAAAGGTCTCATCGATTTGCGCAATCGCACTAAAGTGCCTTTCCAGTATCAGGATATTAAACCCTGGTCCGACAGTGTGGTTTTGGTTCAAAAAGATCGCACCTGGTCGCTATATAATTATATTACCCGATCATTTGTATTAGCAGGCGCTACCCAGTGGAATTCGGTTACTGATAATGTCCGTAAATCCGCCATTTTTAGGATGAATGAAGGTTATGGCCTGATAGATAATCAGCAAGGGATCGTGCTTGAACCTAACTATAATGATATCCTGAATTTGGGGACCGACGATGAACCTCTTTACCTTGTGGAACAACACTCACCCGGTGCCGATACCTACCAAATCAAGTATCTCAATCACCATTATGCGGTCATACGGGAACAAACACTAAGTGCTAAAGAGCACGAAAAACTTTGGTGTTTCTAATAGCTACTTAAAACGCTTAATCTCTCCGCTTTTCACCCGGCTCAGGTAACTGTTCAGATCTCTCCTGATTTCCGGCGCCATAATATACAAGCCCAATACATTGGGGATGGCCATGGCAAAGATCATAGCATCACTAAAGTAAAACACACTGGTCAATGGCAGGACCGATCCAATTACTACAAATACACAGAAGATGGTTTTGTAGAGAATGCTGTTGAAGTGACTTTCTCCGAATAAGTAGGTCCAACTCTTCAAACCGTAATACGACCAGGAAATCATAGTGGACAAGGCAAATAAGATAACTGCCACCAAAAGAACATACGGAAACCACGAAATGGCGGAAGCGAAAGCACGTGATGTGAGTGAAACTCCTTCCGCTGAAGAAGCTGTAGGATCAACGGATCCGGTAATAATAATTACTAAGGCGGTCATGGTACAAACCACCACAGTATCAATAAATGGCTCCAGTAAAGCAACAATACCTTCACTAATGGGCTCATCGGTACGGGCTGCAGAGTGCGCAATAGAAGCAGATCCCACTCCGGCTTCATTAGAAAAGGCCGCTCTTTGAAAGCCTACTATTAAAACCCCCACTAGTCCTCCAGCCATACTTTTAGGCGATAGGGCACCGGAGATTATGGAGCCAAAGGCTTCAGGTATTAGGGAGAAATTAGAGAATAGAATGAAAAGTGCTGATAGAATATAAATAACTACCATGAATGGAACGATCTTCTCCGTCACCTTGGCGATACTTTTTATACCTCCAATAATGATCAAAGCCACCACTAATCCCATTAAAGCACCAAACATCCACTCATTGCCAAACAGGATACTATTCTCTCCGCCGGTCACACTTACCAATTGCTCGGTAGCTTGATTGATCTGTGACATATTCCCTCCTCCAAAAGACCCCCCAATACAAAATACCGCAAAAATTCCTGCACATACTTTTCCTAAGCGACCCCACCCTCGTTTGCCTAATCCTTTACTTAGATAATACATGGGTCCACCGGAAACCGAACCGTCTGCGTGCACATTTCGATACTTTACCCCTAAAGTACATTCCACAAACTTTGAGGACATGCCAATAATCCCTGCTAGTATCATCCAAAAAGTGGCACCAGGGCCACCCAAAGATACCGCAATTGCCACACCGGCAATGTTGCCAAGTCCTACTGTACCCGAAAGGGCTGCAGTTAAGGCCTGGAAGTGCGATACCTCACCGGGATCATTAGGGTCATCATACCGGCCCCTCACTACGTCTATGGCATGCTTAAACCCCCGGATATTGATAAACCCCATGTAAACGGTGAATATAATAGCTCCCACTAATAGCCAGATAATCACAAAAGGCATGGATATCTCATCAGTGAAATTCACTGGAGTAAAAATAAAATCCCCAATTTTTGTCCAAATATCCGGTTCTGGAGTTACCGCAACTTCTTCAGCATCCTGGGCCAAAGCGGACATTGAAATAAGCGTGAACAAAAGGGAATAAGTTACCTTCTTCATAGGGCTATGTGGTTTTTTAACGACGTAAAATAGAAAATATATGGTGTTCTTAACAATTTTTCAATTACTAATACCAAAATCCGACTAGGGCCTATCCAAGCCATTGAGCGGCTGTAATGGCCAGTCCTTCTTCAAAGCTGTGGGGTCGATAACCTATTTCGTTGCGGGCTTTGTCAATCACAAATCCCGTTTTAAGCGGTCGTATAGCCGGCTGTTTGAACTTCTTACTGTTAGTGCGCTTGATTAAAGATTTATCCAGTGAAAAGTGCCTGGCGGTGATTTGAGCAATATCATAAGGCGTGAGCAAATCCTTGCCGGAAATATGGAAGGTACCAGTAGCTCGGTTCCGGGCCACCAGCCAGCAACCCATGGCCAGGTCTTCGGCCAAGGTAGGCGTCCGGAATTGATCATCAACCACGTGGATCTCCTTACCTTCTTCCAGGCTATTCTTGACCCATAATATGATGTTCGACCTTGACAGTCCTGGTGTGGCTCCGTAAACCAATACCGTGCGGACTATGCTCCAGGTAATATCGCTATCCATTATGCGAATTTCTGCGGCCAGTTTCGATTCACCATAGTAATTCACAGGATTAGCCTCATCTTCCTCACAGTAAGGTCCGGAGTTTCCATCAAAAATGAAGTCCGTTGAAAGATGGATCAAATGGGCATTCGACCTCCTGCTGGATTCAATGAGGTATCCCACCGACTCTACATTAAGCTCCCAACAGCGTACTCGGTCCGTTTCGCATTGATCCACTTGCGTAAGGGCAGCGGTATTAATGATTGTAGTGGGACCATAGTCCCGGATGCAATGCTCTATACTTTCACTATCAGTAATATCCAGTGTCTGGTAAGGAATATTGTCATCGGGTAATCGACTGGGGCCTTTGGAAGTGGCTAAAAACGGAACCTTTTCCTTGGAAAGCAGGTCAACCAATTTACCGCCCAATAGTCCGTTTGCTCCGGTTATCAATACCCGCAAACTACTTTTCTTCAGGGTACTGATAGCCATATATTTTTGTGATCTTTTTTCTTTTTACCTCCTCTACCTCCACTGATATATAAACCTCCTTTAGAGGTTTGTCTGCGGCTCCGGTAGCCTGAGATGCGATAGCATCTACCA
>JAOTYN010000541.1 GCA_029861825.1 Cyclobacteriaceae bacterium | reverse complement strand
TTTATGAACGATTCCCTTAGACCTGCCAAAGGGCAGTTTTAAAGGAATGCAAAATTATATACTTTTTGTATATATTCAAACTTTTCACGCAAAAGATGGGAGGCAGTTTTTGCGGGAAATTTAAAGGGGCAAAACCCTCCACATTTTTAGGGTAATATTACTCCTACTTTCAAGGCATCTGTTGGTATACCTCAATAAGTCTGGGATCCTTCTCCTGAAGCTTGACCCGCTCTTTCATTTCCAGGACCCCCGGCACCTCTTCCAGCAAACTTAAAGCCTGATAAGCAGAGAACCGAACATAGTAGGTAGGGTGGCTTGTACCCAGTTCTTCCAGATGGCGGGCTCCCTCCAGCTGTTGCTCTGTAATCTGGTTGGTTAGGTATTGACCAAAATAGTTTACCAGATAGTACATCAGCTCACCCTGGCCCTGATCTAGCTGTTTGACAAACCATTGATATTTATCTGAAACCACTTCCAAAGCATAATAATCGGCCAGGGGAAGCACCAGATTTATATTTTGCTGATCTTCATACTGACTCAGCACCTGCGGCTTGTCCTCGGCTTCGGTTTGCAGATAGGCCGTTAACCCAGCGCCTGCCACTAAATACGATCTCTCCTGCATGGCTTCCCGGTAGATATCATGGTACTCATTGCCTATGGCAAAACTGGATAATGTAGTGATGGCATCCGCACGCACAGCAGATTTGGGATCCTCAGTGGCCAAGCGCTTTAAAGCCTTGGCTACCTCATCCAATTGATCTCCGCTATATCCCTCAAAAAGGTTGGTCCCCAATTGACGGATCCCCCAGAACTTATCGTCGAGGGTTTTTACCAACAATTCTACAATCGATGGGTCTGCTATGGAGTCGGCTAACAAACCTTCCAAGGCATTAATGCGTACCATGGCGGTTTCTCCCAAAAGATATTGGTTTATTAACTCGGCATTGGGGCGCTCATAGCTTACTTCCCCCAGCAGTTGGCTTTTGCTGTCGAAGACCACAAAGTCCGGAGCGGTTTCACAGGGAATGTTGAATTCTTGTGATTGTTGGTATATCTCAATAGAGTGTTCTTGTTTTTGGCCGTTATTCCAGACCTGGATAGTTAAAGGCAACCGATATAAAGGTGTAGTACTTAAGTCTTGCTGCTGACTGACCCTCAAGCTCAGCATGCCATCGGCATGTCCTTTGGTAATTTCCAATACGGGATGCCCAGAACCTAAAAACCACTGGTTAAAAAACCAGTTTAGATCTTGACCGGTCACTTCCTCAAAAGCCAAGCGCAGATGATGCACCTCTACCGGGTTACCGGCATTAGTCTTTAGATATTGGTTTAAGGCTGAAAAGAAAGCCTCATCTCCCACCAGGTTTCTCAGCATGTGCAGAATGCGGCCCCCTTTAGCATAGGAATGACTGTCGAACATGTCCTCTTTATCATCATAGTAAAAGCGGATCAGATCTACCTGCTTCTCTTTAGCCTCTGCCAGGTAACTGAGCTGTTCTTCATAACCCAGGTAATCGGCGTCGTCTTTCCCATGTTCATGCTCCGCCCACAGGTATTCGGCATAGTTAGCAAAGGCCTCGTTAAGGGTAAGGTTAGACCAGGATTCACAGGTTACCAGATCACCAAACCATTGGTGCAATAATTCATGGGCAATGATACCATCCCAGTCATCATCAATCAGGTACCGATCGTCCACCTGCAAGGCCTCCATGAACACTGAAGCGGTGGTGTTTTCCATAGCACCGGAAACATAATCCCTTACCACTACTTGCGCATATTTGGACCAAGGGTAAGGATAATCCAATAACTCTGAAAAAAAGGAAAGCATTTCGGGAGTATCTCCAAAAATGTCAGCAGCATATTGCTGATACTCTGGTTCTACGTAATAGCTTACCTCCTTACCATTCCAATCTTCCTTAATTACGGCGTACTCACCAATGGCCATCATAAAGAGGTAGGGCGCATGAGGCTGGTCCATTTTCCAATAATCGGTGCGCGTGCCGTCCCCGTTGTTTCGGGCATAGATCAAATCACCGTTGGAAAGGGTCTCGAATTTTTCATTTACAGTAATAAAGATCTCCTGGGTAGTCCTTTGATTCGGGGAGTCTAAGGTCGGGAACCAGCATGAATTGGCTTCGGTTTCACCCTGGGTCCAGATCTGTTGGGGTTTATTGGGCACCTCTCCTAAAGGATTGATAAAATAGAGGCCCTGGTCGGTGGTGATAGCGGCGCTGCCACCGGCTTGCAGATCGTTGGGTTTTGCGGTGTAATCAATAGATACAAAGTAGTGCTCACCCTTAGTATATTGTCGATCCAAGGAGATTGCGATATAGGATTGATCGTAGTCATAGGAAAGAGGAGTGCGCTTATTCCCTTCAACCAATTCCACCTTATGGATATCAAAGCCCTTAGCATCTAGCACTAAGTGATCTTGAGGATAAAAATAAGGTTGTAATTCCAAAGTTGCCACACCTAGTAAATGTTGCTTTTCCCAATCAAAGCGCACTTCCAATTTGGTGTGTATCAAATCATGATGCTTGGTGTCCTCTGCGCGGTAGGGTCCCCGATCTACTAATAATTCCGTGGGTTCCTCCAAGAGTTCCGGCTCCAGAACCGAAGCAGTATCAACAGGCGGATACTGTTCTGAAATAGTGGGAGTAG
>JAOTYN010000540.1 GCA_029861825.1 Cyclobacteriaceae bacterium | reverse complement strand
CTGTTACTGTGACATCAAAACACTGTCTAAAATACTGAGATTGTCGACAAAAATGTGCAGGCAATACAGTTTTCATTGCTGAAACCCATTGCTTCTTTGTGACTTCTTGAGCATTAACAAAGGTTGAAATTAATGCTAAAAACAGAATGCCAATGATAGTTCTTTTCATGATAGCTCCTTGTAGGTATAACGCCTCGCATTAGCGGCATGCAAAGCGCGTAGCGGTTTCGCTATCCGATTGCATACGCTTGTTAGATTGCATCATGCACATTGGCTCAAGCTTCTACTGTCACAACATGACCTTGAATTTTTCCATCTATAACGCCAGTCCCAAAGCGTTTAGAGAGTGCCACTGTCGCAATTTTTGTCGCATGTTCTAATAACGAACTATCTATATTCTCGATCTCGTTACGAAGAGGCGTTCCCTGGCAGTATGCTATGGCTGGAATTGATGGAGACTGAGCTTTGCTCCTGACCGTGACGGTTTCGAAACTTGGAGTTGAAGTGAACCCACCTTCACTCAACTCTGATGCTATTTCATCAATGTTAGAATATCCATGTGGTGTTCTGGGCAGAAATAAAGGTGGATCATCTGGAAAAACTTTCCTTAGTGCTGCTGTAACCGTATCGGCAAATTCGTTGTCTTCGATTTGATCCCACACATTAAATATGTATCGCCCATCTGGTTTCAAAACACGTAGTGTTTCCGAGTATGCCTTTATACGGTCGGAGAAAAACATTACACCGAACTGGCACAAAACGACATCGAACGACTCATCCTCAAACGGTAAAGCCAGGGCGTCTGCCTCTTGCCACAGTACGTTTTTATCGGAACGAACTGAAGCACCATGGTCGAGCATTGCCTGGTTAAGATCGGTGGCAACGATGGAAACCTTTGCATCTAGTGCATCTAAAACAGCTCGTGTGACAACTCCGGTTCCAGCTGCGATTTCCAGTACCCTTGATACCGGTTTTTCTCTTACTCGACTCGCAAGATCTTGCGCATAGTCCTCAAATATCAAGGGAACAAGGTATCTTTCGTAAATCTCAGGAATCGATCCCGTAAATAATTTATCCGAGTCTTGGGTTGGCATCGTTTTCAATTCTCTGTTTTATTTGGTAATGATTCATGTAATCTAACGCTCGCGCTCAGCGGCCAAAATGGGCGCGTAGCGACCATTTTGGTCCGCCTGCAGCGCCTTGTTAGAGGTCTGGTAGCAGGGCTTCATAATTGGTTTCGCCTATTGTGAATACTATCTTATTAGAATCTTCATCAAATTCGATTACCTGGTCTATCTGTTTATTCTTGAACGCATCTCTCACATCTTCCTGGGGAATATTTCGATCAAACCAAACTCGAAATGAGCTAGGAATCCTTTTGCAGAAAACTTCCTCTGAATCACCGATACATCGAGAGTCTGGCTCAGGTATCATCACTGAAATTTTGTAGTGATTAAATTTCTGATTCTCTTCTTTACCAAATTTAATCGTCGATATTGAGGCGATAATGCAACTATTTCCCAGATACATTTCTTGACTTACCCTCGAGCCGAATTCATTGATTTCGTAAAGTCTGTCCCCGATATCCGCACCTGACGGTGGAATATTGGTATAAACCCGCCCAGAGCATTTCTGTTTCCGTTCTGAAAAATCAACGTTAGTGCTTGGTAAATAACCCCAATCGAGGACATTTTCATTCTTATCGCTCTTCGTGCATCCGATCAATAGTGATGTAATTATGAAGCAATTAAAGATTCTCACGAGGCCCTCTAACGCCTCGCATCAGCGGCCCAGCTTTGCTGGGTCCGACTGCATGCGCTTGTTATGTGATTTTTGACCGATCCATAACCAGAAATAGCCTGGGTCGGTTTCTTGAATGGCCATTCCTCCTGCACCAGATTTTTGTAACCCACCAATTCTGCCGCTCACTATACCGTTAATCACTAAGGCGAAGCAGACTATAGCGATCAGCAAATTGAAAAATCTTTTCATCTGTTCGATTCACTAGAGACGGGCGAATTTTTCAAAATGGTCTTCCCTATAACGCCTCGCATCAGCGGTCGATAAAGCGCGTAGCGGTTTGGCGATCCGCCTGCATGCGCTTGTTATGCGTATCTGTATTCACTTACTTATAGTTGCCAAGGCGCCTGCCGCTGAAGCGTAAATAGCCCCAACAATTCTATTCGTCGTTTTTGTCTTTAGTTTTGACATGAACTTTGATGCAAATAGAGCGTACGCACTGTAAACAAAGAATGACAGAATTGAACCTGTCGCTACTATAACCGCGCCTTGAATAAAGATCGGTTTATCTGGGCTAAGAAATACCGGCAATAGCATGATGTTTATAAGAACAACTTTCGGATTTGACAGCGAAACCAGAACGGCAAACCCAAATATCCGCGTTTTACTGGTACTAGCTTTTGTATCCAGGGAGGCAGGATCAGCAGTAATAACCTTGAATGCCATGAACAATAGGTAAGCCACCCCAACCCACTTCAGATAAATCAAGATGTGCATATTGTTGGCGAGTAATAATCCTAATCCAGCCATTACAATAAGGAGGTTCAGTCCGCTTGCGAAGGCAAATCCCGCCGACGCCAACAGGCCACTTTTCGGTCCGTTAGTCAATGTTTGTGCTATCGCATATCCAGCATTTGGGCCTGGTA
>JAOTYN010000121.1 GCA_029861825.1 Cyclobacteriaceae bacterium | reverse complement strand
CATGCAGCGGCACCAAGATAATCAGCTATCCTCATGCTGGAGCTCGATTCGACCAATACCGCACCTTTAAACTGGAGTCTCATGAAAAACTGGCCGAGATATCTCCACGAGGGTATGCCACATACGAAAGATGGGGAGAGTTAATCGCAACAGAAATGGAGGCCCGCGGGTACCGCTATCATTTAAGTGCAGACCTGCTGGTAGAATACCAGGTGAGTTCTGGTTTGGGCAACGCGGCAAACCGCAGTTCCTACTACGACCCCTATTATTACGGGTATTACCCCTCGGTGGAATACGGTAATACGCAATCCGTAGAATTACTTATCGAAGTGGTCCTAAAAGATCTTAAAAACCAAAAAACCGCCTGGACCGGGACAGCAGATCTGACGCTACGGGGAAAAAGTCAGGAAAGAGCACAGAAAATTGAATCAGCTATCCAGGAGATCTTTACCAGGTTCACTTTCAAGGCCGCTAAGCAGTAACCTTTGCCATTTTGTCATCTTTAAAGGTCTAAAAAGGGCTTTTTAAGGATTGGTACGCATTTTGTTCTCCTTAAATCAGATAGATTGAGTTAGGAGGCAAAAATGAATTTATTGAAGAACAAAAAGGTTTTGATCAACCTGCTGAAACAGGGAGATGTGCTCAATACCTTGAACGGTGGATGTGTGGAGCCTCAAGTTGGAATTAATAAGAGTAACGACGAATTTATTATCCATATAAAAGCTCCCAGTGTTCAAGCGGATGCTTTTGATATATTTCTTGATTTTCACCGATTAAAGGTAAGTCTATACTGTCATCACCCGTTTAAGGAGGCTGCACTGCATCATCCTATGTTCAGCCGATCATTCCAAATTCCCGGTTATGTGGATTCGGATGGCATATATGCTCACTACGAAGAGGAAAGTCTTACCATACACCTGCCTTTCCGAAAATTAAGCAGGGAGCAAAGGCGTCACATTCGAATTGAGCATTTGTAATGCATTCTAGAAGCTGGTTCGGGATATAAATCTACTCCATCACCGGTCTGGAATCGACGCGCTGATTAGCATATGCCCGCTGAAATGCTCAGGGAAATTTCGTATTTGTAAGCAGATAACTGACTATATTAGGGTAACCTGATGTGGATCAGTCTATCTGTATGGATATGCTAAAGCCCATGGATAAATTCCGAACCAAACAGTATTTGCTTTTTGGAATAATTATTGGTTTTGTCTATTCGTTGGTGGAGTATGCAATTCGCAGAGCTATCCAGGATCCACAAGCCATTCTACCCCTGATTATACGAAGTGTAGCTACCGCCGTTTTAATTGCCATAACCTTGGCGACATTTGAAGCATTCTTCAAAAAACGATTCTTGCAAAGGACTTTCCTCTATTTGGTAATAATAAGAACCTTTGCCTATACAATGGTTATAACCCTTTGGTTAACCATCGTCAATGGATTTTGGCAAATGATTTCCGGACAGCATTCTTTCTCAAAGGGAATTATTTATTACCTACAGGATGAGACCTATGTGATAAATCTAGTTAGCATTTTTTTTATCATGCTGGTTGTTTTGACCATTACTCAGATTAATGGGCTGCACCGCAAAGGGGAACTCATGAGCTTCATCCTGGGTCGGTATCACCAACCAAAAGAAGTGTCCAGGGCTTTTGCCTTCATCGATCTTAAAGATTCAACTTCCATCGCTGAGAAATTGGGCCATTACAAATTCGGGTTATTCTTAAAGGACTACTATTCGGATCTAACGGAAGCCATATGGATCTCCCAAGCAGAGATATATCAGTACGTAGGGGACGAAATAATTTTGAGCTGGCCAGAAAATAAGGGGTTTGAAAACCACAATATCATTCGTTGTATGCAGCAAATGAAAACGACTATTGCAAGCAAACGGAAACATTATCTGCAGAAGTTTGGCTTCTTTCCACAATTTAGAACAGGGGTTCACCATGGAACCGTATTGGTTACTTGGGTGGGTGAAATAAAAAAAGAAATTGTTTATGTGGGTGATGTGCTCAACACGGCAGCCAGGATTCGGGAAGATTGTAAAAGATTGCATTGTGATTTGTTGGTTTCTGAAGAAATTGCGAAACAGTTAAGCACTGGCAATGGCTTCCTCCTAAAATTTCAAGAAGAAATAATACCCAGAGGAAAAGAGCATAAGGTAAAACTATTCTCAGTTGAAGAAATAAACGCCTGAAATTATTGCTTCGGTTTTCTCCATATTGTTGGTTTTTATACATTTGCCACATAAATGCTCCTGCTAATTAAAAAGAGTCCATGATAACATTTTTTACCGGGCAAGATCTTCCGGTTTACGCTGTTCAATCCGATCAGAACCTCGATCTAGAAACCCAATCAAAATTGCGTTGGCTCTTTGGTAACGCTGAAACCATATCGGATGGCCTTACCGGTTCCCATATCGGTCCCAGGAAAGAGATGATCACCCCCTGGAGTACTAACGCTGTAGAGATCACCCAAAATATGGGTATACAAAATATTGACCGTATTGAACGCTTTGAGCGAGCTTTAGAGGGACAGCAATACGATCCCATGTTGGAGCACCAATACGCCGATTTGGATCAGTCAATCTTCGAAATAGATCATACTCCCGAACCGGTGCAGTTCATCCAGGATATTGCAGCATATAACCAGGAGCATGGCCTTGCGTTAAGTGAAGATGAAATAGCTTATTTGCAGGAAGTAGGCCGATCGTTGTCCAGAGATCTTACCGATAGTGAGGTGTTCGGCTTTTCGCAGGTCAACAGCGAACATTGTCGACATAAGATCTTCAATGGTCAGTTCATAATCGATGGGCAGGTCCAAGAGAAGAGCCTCTTTGAATGGATTAAGGAAACCTCCCGGCTAAATCCCAATAAATTGATAAGTGCCTATAAAGACAACGTGGCATTCTATCGTGGACCTCGCATACAGCAATTTGCTCCCAAAACACAGGATAAGCCGGACTTCTTTGAAGTTAAGGACATTGAATCGGTAGTTTCTCTAAAAGCGGAGACTCACAATTTCCCTACCACGGTTGAGCCTTTCAATGGAGCCTCTACCGGCACTGGCGGTGAGATTCGAGACCGCTTAGCTGGGGGCAAGGCCAGTGTTCCATTGGCCGGCACCGCCGTTTACATGACACCCTACAGTAGAAACAGCCCTGGAAAAGCTTGGGAAGAGCGTATTAAAGCGCGCAAGTGGCTATACCAAACTCCCATGGATCTACTTATAAAAGCTTCCAATGGTGCTAGTGATTTCGGCAACAAATTTGGCCAGCCTTTGATTTGCGGTAGCATACTTACTTTCGAGCATCAGGACGACCAGCAGGTACTGGGCTATGATAAGGTAATTATGCTTGCCGGAGGTATCGGGTATGGAAATTTGGAGGATAGTAAGAAAGACATTCCTCAGGAAGGGGATCAAATTGTAGTGCTGGGTGGGGATAACTACAGGATCGGTATGGGTGGAGGTGCCGTAAGCTCCGTAGCCACAGGCGAATTTGGCAGTAATATTGAGTTAAATGCCGTACAAAGGGCCAACCCGGAAATGCAGAAACGGGTGGCAAATGCTATCCGAGCACTGGCTGAGCACCCGGACAACCCTATTGTCTCCATTCATGATCATGGGGCCGGGGGTCATCTCAACTGCCTGTCTGAACTGGTTGAGGATACCGGAGGCACTGTTAAGCTTGAATCCCTTCCCGTGGGCGACCCTACTTTAAGCGCCAAGGAGATCATTGGAAATGAAAGCCAGGAAAGAATGGGACTGGTGATGCGACCCCAGGATCTGCCACTTCTAAGACGTATAGCTGAAAGGGAACGCTCTCCTTATTATGAAGTGGGTGAAATTACCGGCGATCAGCATTTTAAGTTCGAATCCCACAGCCGCCCCTACCCTATGGATTGGGACCTATCCCACATGTTTGGCAGTTCACCGAAAACCATATTGGAGGACCAGCGCCTATCCCAGGTGAGGAAGGATCTACAATATGATTCATCAAAAATCAAAGATTACCTGGAACAATTGCTGCAACTGGAGGCGGTAGGGTGTAAAGACTGGCTGACCAACAAAGTAGATCGTTCCGTAACTGGAAAAGTGGCCATGCAGCAGAGCGTAGGGCCCCTGCAGCTCCCCCTGAATAATCTGGGGATTGTGGCCTTGGATTACCTGGGCGAAAAAGGAGTAGCCACGGCCTTGGGGCATGCCCCCGGTGCTGGATTGGTAAACGCAGCCACCGGATCAAGACTTTCTGTGGCCGAAGCGCTGACCAATATTATATGGGCTCCCCTGGAAGATGGATTACAAGGGGTTTCTCTCAGTGCCAACTGGATGTGGCCAGCGAAATCAACCGGTGAGGACTCCAGATTGTATGATGGTGTAAAAGCGCTTAGCCAGATGGCCAGCGATCTGGGTATTAACGTACCTACCGGCAAAGATTCTCTTAGCATGAAACAAAAATATGGCGATGGCCAGACTGTTCTGGCACCGGGCACTGTCATCGTTTCTGCCGCTGCTAATGTCACCCAGATTCGTAAAGCAATAACTCCGGTATTGCAACCTCATGAGCATAGTACATTGATCTATATTAACTTCTCCGGCGGCGAACTGGATCTTGGCGGCAGCAGCTTTGCCCAGATATTAGGCACCTTGGGAAACAAGGCCCCGGATGTAGACGATCTGGATCATTTTAAAAGGGCTTTCACTGCGGTGCAGGATTTGATCCATCAGGACCTGATACTAGCGGGCCACGACATCGGCAGTGGAGGATTGATAACCTCTCTGCTGGAGATGACTTTCACTCAAAGAAATGTGGGACTTGAACTGAATCTCAGCGGGTTGGCCGATGACCCTGTTAAAGTGATGTTCAGTGAAAACCCAGGAGTGATCATCCAGGTGAGTGATGCGGCGAAAGGTAAGGAGGTCATGGGCAAGCATAATTTGATTTTCCAGGAAATTGGCACCATCACTACCCGGGATCAAGTGGAAATAACCATTGGTGAAGAAAGCTGGAGCTTATCCGTGGACCATCATCGAAAGCTTTGGTTTGAAACCTCCTTTCGCATGGATCAGCAGCAATGTGCCGGGGATTTGGCTCAGAAACGCTTTGTGAACTACATAAAGCAACCCTTGCAATATAATTTCAATCCGCAATTTACCGGGTCCTACCAGTCTCTGCAGTTGATGCCCCTGGGTCATGAGACTAGGGTCTGTAAAGCGGCCATCATTCGCGAAAAAGGAGTAAATGGTGACCGGGAGATGGCCTATAGCCTTTTTCTGGCAGGATTTGAGGTAAAGGATGTGCATATGACCGATTTGGTAACAGGTCGGGAAACCCTGGAAGATGTCCATTTTATAGTCTTTGTGGGAGGCTTTAGTAATTCCGATGTTTTGGGTTCTGCCAAAGGCTGGGCCGGTGCTTTTCTTTACAACTTACAGGCCCGGCAAGTTTTGGATAATTTTTACCGACGCCGCGACACCCTTAGTCTGGGAGTATGCAATGGCTGCCAACTCATGATGGAGTTGGGCATCATCTATCCCCGACACCGGGAGCATCCAAAAATGTCGCACAATGATTCCGGCAAGTTCGAATCCACCTTCCTAAACATAACCATCCCCATGAACCAAAGTGTAATGTTTTCAAGTCTGGCTGGCAGCCGCCTGGGCATTTGGGTAGCCCATGGAGAAGGAAAGTTCAATTTCCCTCTTGAAAGAGACCGTTATCATGTAGCTGCTTATTACAGTTATGGAGACTACCCAGGAAACCCTAATGGCTCTGATCACAACATAGCCGCCGTGGCCTCTCATGACGGCCGGCACCTGGCTATTATGCCCCATTTGGAACGCTCTATTTTTCCCTGGCAATGGGCCCATCAGGAAGAATATCAAAAACAGCACCAGGTAACCCCATGGATTGAGGCCTTTGTTAACGCTCGCAATTGGGTAAGTCGCCACCTGCAAAAAGCAGCTCCATAAATGGTTATTTTTAAGTAATTTCTTTTTTCTAAGAGTTAAAATATTCTACCTTTGTAGCCTCAAAATGAGTGCCCGATGGTGTAACTGGCAACACGTCTGGTTTTGGTCCAGAAGAGTCTAGGTTCGAGCCCTAGTCGGGCAACAAGGTTAGTAAGGATCCCGATGGTATCGGGATTCATTTTATAAAAAAAATGTCGACCGTAAAGATCTTTGCAGGCTCTGCTTCACAGTCTCTGGGAGAGAAGATTGCCCAATCGTATGGTGTAAAGCTTGGCGCCCTGTCTCTGGCGAAATTCAGCGACGGTGAGATGTGTCCCAGTTTTGACGAATCAGTACGAGGCAGTGATGTATTTGTCATCCAATCGACTTACCCTCCGGCAGACCATATTTTAGAATTGTTACTGATGATCGATGCTGCCCGCCGGGCCAGTGCCAAGCATGTAACGGTAATTGTCCCTTATTTTGGTTATGCCCGGCAGGATCGCAAGGACAAGCCCAGGGTTTCTATTGCTGCCAAGTTGAATGCCAATCTGTTATCGGCGGCTGGAGCCGATCGCTTAATGACCATCGATCTGCATGCCGGACAGATCCAGGGATTTTTCGACTTTCCCGTGGATCACTTGTACGGGTCGGCCATATTTGTGCCTTACCTTAGACAACTTGAATTGGAAAATATTGTATTTGCCGCTCCCGATGTGGGTGGTGTAGGCCGGGCCAGGGCCTTTGCTAAATACTTCAATGCGGAGTTGGTAGTGTGTGACAAACACCGCAAGCGGGCCAATGAAGTGGCTTCCATGCAGGTGATCGGTAATGTGGAAAATGCCGATGTGGTATTGGTCGATGATCTAGTAGATACCGCAGGCACCATTTGCAAAGCCACTGAGGTCATTAAGGAGAAAGGAGCACGTTCCGTACGGGCCATGGCTACTCACGGTGTGCTATCGGGCAAAGCATTGGAAAACATTTCTAACTCCGTTTTGGAGGAGCTGGTAATTAGCGACACCATTCCCTTGAAAACGGAACATGAAAAAATTAACGTGTTGACGGTGGCAAATTTATTTGCCAACGCCATTAAAGAAATTAGGACCCAAGGGTCCATCAGTTCATTATTTATTTAAATTATTATTCATGAAAACTTTAGAGATTATAGGGCATAAAAGAGCAAATCTCGGAAAAAGTGAATCTAAAAAGCTGAGGGTGGAAGGCAAAGTGCCTTGTGTCCTGTATGGGGGAAAGGAACAAATCCATTTTGAAACTCCCATGATCAGCTTCAGGGATCTGGTCTACACACCAGATGCCCTTATGGTAAGCCTTTCCGTAGATGGCCAAAATACCAAAGCGATCCTACAGGACATTCAATTTCATCCCGTTAGCGAGATCATCATGCATGTCGATTTTCTGGAATTGTTCGATGACAAGCCGGTGAGCATGAATATTCCCGTAAGGACTAAAGGCACTGCTCCCGGAGTAGCTGAAGGGGGTAAGTTATACATCAATCAAAAACATTTGCTGATCAAGGCATTGCCGAAAGACATGCCCGATGAAATATTAGTGGATATCTCCAAATTAACTTTGGGTAAATCCATTAAGGTAGGTGAATTGGAGCCAGGAGAATTTGAGATCATTACCAGCGACCTGGTAAGTATAATTTCCGTGGAAACACCTAGAACCATGAGAATAGTCACCGTTGAAGAAGAGGAACTTGAAGGTGAAGAAGGAGAAGAAGGTGAAGAAGGTGAAGAAGGAGAAGAAGGAGCAGAAGGCGAAGCCGGCGAAGGTGGTGCCACTCCCAAAGAAGGAGGAGATGCACCTTCCGAAAAAGGAGGTTCTTAATTATCCCGAAACTGAAAGATCAAATCCTGCTCAGCAATGGGCAGGATTTTTTTATATTTAATTCCATGAAATACTTAATCGTAGGGCTTGGTAATATCGGACCGGAATACGAACTCACCCGGCATAATATAGGATTCTTGACACTGGATCATTTAGTAGAGAAGCAGGATGCCCTTTTTAAAATTGAAAGATTGGCCTACACGGCCAACATCAAATACAAAGGCCGGCAAATCTATTTGATAAAACCCACTACCTACATGAACCTGAGCGGTAAGTCCGTTAAATACTGGTTGCAGCAGCTTAAAATTCCACTGGATCGAACCCTGATCTTAACCGACGATATGGCCCTACCATTAGGAAAACTGCGTTTACGCGCCC
This sequence comes from Cyclobacteriaceae bacterium, assembly GCA_029861825.1. Taxonomy (GTDB): domain Bacteria; phylum Bacteroidota; class Bacteroidia; order Cytophagales; family Cyclobacteriaceae; genus JAJCYK01. Next base: position 1,865 of record JAOTYN010000121.1, on the reverse strand, counting down.
AGGGCTCCCCTGCAGGGCATAATGGGTTAAAAAATATAGAAGCTGTGTTGGGCACCCGGTCCTATGCCCGGTTGCGATTAGGCATTGGCGATGATTTCTCAAAAGGCGGTCAGGTGGATTATGTATTAAGCCGCTTTAAACCTGATGAATTTGATCAATTGCCGGCGCTGATGGATAAAGCTTGCGATATGATTCTAAGCTTTTGCACTCTGGGCATCGAACGCACCATGAACCAGTTCAATGACTAACCGCAGATCCCGGAATACCTTGGATCATATCTGATCACATCGGATTACCGAAAAATCACATATTGCTTAATTCGTCTTCCGCAACTCCTTTTTCGTAATTCGTAATTCGTAATTCGTAATTCTAACTGACTTGGCTGCCGGCGTCGGTTTGCTTATCGGGCTGCAAGAAAGAAAGCACTCCCTCACCGTCTTCCGCCATGAGGATCATTCCCTGCGATTCTATGCCCATGATCTTTCTTGGGGCCAGATTCACTAATACCGTAACTTGTTGACCAATTACCTCCTCCGGTTGATAGTGTTGGGCAATCCCACTTACCACCGTCCTCTGATCTATGCCTGTATCCACTTTAAGTTTCAGCAACTTCTTGGATTTTGGAAGTTTCTCGGCCTCCAGTACGGTGCCGATACGGATATCCATTTTAATAAAATCATCAAAGGAAATGGTCTCTTTTGGGACTTCAATTTCCATGGGTGCATTGGCTTGTTTGGTATCTTCTAATTTCCGGACCTGATTCTCGATAACCGCATCTTCAATCTTTTCAAACAGAAGCTGAGCAGGATTCAACTGATGGTCGCTGAGTAATAGGTCGGCACTCCCGGCATCACCCCACTTTGGATCCGGAAGGTTCAGCATGTTCCGCAGTTTGACACAGCTGTTAGGCAAGAAGGGCTCTGCCAGGATGGCCAGGTTGGCGGCAATTTGTAAACTAAGATTAAGTATGGTACCCACTCTTTGAGGGTCGGTCTTTATTACTTTCCAGGGTTCGGTATCGGCCAGGAATTTATTGCCAATACGAGCTATTTCCATCACACTGCTAAGTGCTTCCCGAAACTTGAATTTCTCCAGTGAATCACTGATTTTCTGGGGGTACGCAGAAAGGTCTGCCACCACTTGCTTGTCCAGGTCGAACAGGGTGTCCCTTTTGGGAACTGCTCCCTCAAAATATTTATGAGTCAAAACCAGGGCCCGGTTTACAAAATTCCCAAAAATCGCCACCAGCTCATTATTGTTACGGGCCTGAAAGTCCTTCCAGGTAAAATCATTGTCTTTAGTTTCCGGAGCATTGGCGCAGAGCACATAGCGCAGTACATCCTCCTTACCGGGTAACTCTTCCAGATATTCATGCAGCCACACCGCCCAATTGCGGGAGGTGGATATTTTCTGACCCTCCAGGTTCAAAAACTCATTTGCCGGCACATTTTCTGGAAGCACATAATCGCCATGAGCCTTCAGGATCACTGGAAATATGATACAGTGAAATACGATGTTGTCTTTGCCGATGAAATGGATCAGTTCAGAGTCCCTCCAATAGGGTTCCCAGTTTTTGCCGGTCTTTTGGGCCCACTCTTTAGTAGCGGAAATGTATCCGATGGGAGCGTCGAACCATACGTACAACACCTTACCTTCAGCGCCCTTTAGGGGCACGGGCACACCCCAGTCCAAATCACGGGTCATGGCTCTGGGTTTCAAACCCTGATCTATCCAGGCCTTGCATTGTCCGTAGACGTTGCTTTTCCATTCTTTATGACCCTCCAGGATCCACTTTTTCAGCCAATCCTCATATTCGTCCATAGGCAAATACCAATGCTTGGTTTCTTTTAGCACCGGTGCATTAC
>JAOTYN010000539.1 GCA_029861825.1 Cyclobacteriaceae bacterium | reverse complement strand
GGTAAATTACCCAGTCATCCGGAATTATTAGACTATCTAGCACTTCAGATGATTGAAGACGGTTGGTCTATAAAAAAGATGATTAGGAACATTTTATTGTCTGAGGCTTTTCAAAGATCAACTACAACAATTCCGGAGAATCAAAAAGCTGACCCGCAAAATCTGCTGCTGCATCATTTTCCAATAAGGCGCTTGGAAGCAGAGGCCATCCGTGATGGCATACTAGCTGTTGCCGGCAAGTTGCACTTAGACATGTACGGGGAACCGGTTCCCATTCATCTTACGGAATTTATGACTGGTCGGGGTCGACCCAATAATTCCGGCCCGCTTGATGGCGCAGGTCGGCGAAGTATATATTTGGAGGTAAGACGGAATTTTCTTTCGCCTATGATGCTTGTTTTCGATATGCCTATACCGTTTTCCACGTTCGGCAAGAGAAATACTACCAATGTTCCCGCGCAGTCTTTAACACTAATGAATGATCCTTTTGTTCATGAACAAGCTAGAAATTGGGCAGAGAAACTCCTTAAAGAAGGAAACCTCTCAAATGTCGAGAAAATACAAGAAATACACACCCGGGCCTTTGCCAGACCGGCATCGCCTGAAGAGGTTAAACAGGCGGAAGCCCTGTTGGAGAATCTGGCCAAAGCACATAACCGGACCTTTGAAGAAATGAAAGAGGATCCTAAACTTTGGACAGATTACTGTCATTCAATTTTTAATGTTAAGGAGTTTATACATTTATTATGAATGCTCACAATTATTGCAATCATCAAATGAATCGGCGAGAGATGCTTAGTATCTGTCGCAATGGTTTTGGGTCAATTGCTCTTATGGGTTTAATGGGTGGACTTCCATTTGGCTGTAAGCAGACCAGCTTAAACGAAATTACTGAAACTCAAAATTTCGCAGGAAAATTACCTCATTTCGCACCAAAAGCTAAAAGTATTATATTCCTTTACATGGATGGTGGCATCTCTCAGGTGGATTCTTTTGACCCAAAACCCCGGCTGGATAAAGAGAATGGTCAAAATCCTTATGATAAATTCAAGGTGGATGCTACCCAGTTCAATGATATTGGTAAAATATTGAAAAGCCCTTGGCAATTTAAGCAATATGGGGAATCCGGGATGTGGGTGAGCGAGCTTTTCCCACACATCGCCACCTGCGTAGATGATATTGCCATGATACATTCTATGGTATCTGACTTTCCCGAACATACCAATGCTAATTATTTCTTGCATACTGGACATGGCCTGCAGGGAAGGCCAAGTATGGGTGCTTGGGTCACCTATGGCTTGGGCAGTGAAAACGAAAACTTGCCGGGATATGTAGTACTGGATGGTGGTTTGACACCTCCGGGAGGCTTGGATAATTTTAAGAGCGGATTTCTGCCAGCTAGTTATCAGGCTTCTATTTTGCAAGCTAAAGAAATACCCTTAGCCAATGTCCTACCCATTGAAGAAACCAATGAGCTGCAGCAAACCAAATTGAAATACATGGAGCGTATGGATCAAAGCCTACTGGGTAAGTTGGGTCAAACTGACCAAATAGAGTCCGCCATTGCCAATTATGAACTGGCATATCGCATGCAGGCTTCCGTTCCAGAACTATCTGATCTGTCAGGTGAAACTAAAGCAACCAAAAAACTTTACGGATTGGAATCTTCTGATGAGCATTGTAGGAGTTACGGAGCTCAATGCCTTTTGGCCAGGCGATTAGTAGAGCGCGGTGTGAGATTCATTGAATTAACCATTCCTCGAACTAAACATGACCGCTGGGATCAGCACTCCAACTTAAAAGAAGGGCATGAGTCTAATGCCCACGCCGTAGACCAGCCCGTGGCCGGCCTAATCAAAGACTTGAAATCTCGTGGACTACTGGAAGAAACATTGATTATTTTTGCAGGTGAATTCGGCCGTACTCCCTTCGCACAAGGCACCAATGGGCGGGATCACAACCCCTCCGCTTTTAGCATATGGATGGCCGGTGCTGGTATTAAAGCCGGTACAGTGTATGGTCGCACAGATGAATACGGTTACAGGGTAATAGAAAATAAAACATCAATTCACGATTTACATGCTACTATGCTGCACCTACTGGGTATTGACCATTTCCAGCAAACATATCGCTTTAGTGGACGTGATATTCGACTAACGGATGTACACGGTCATGTTATTCATGATATATTGGCCTAAAACGTAGCCACAAATAATTCAAAATAAACCTTATTCCGATGAAATATTCTCTGTTTATCCTGGTATCCCTTGGGTTCCTGAGTTGTTCGCAACAACAAGCGTCTTATGAAACCGCTGATGAGCCCGCGCAAGTTGAGCCTGTCTCACATTCATTTTTTATTGCTGGTCCTACGCTAACGGGTATTGTCGATGAGTCTGGCCAGGTTGAATGGGACGCCGGCCGGCCGGGTGCACGCGACGGCTATGTGCTTTCAAATGGAAACATACTTATTTGCTGGGGGGATGAAGTAATTGAATATGATCGAGACAAACAGATACTATTTAACTATAAAAAGCCAGAGAAAAATGAGGAATTGGGTACAGCTGTTAGGTTAGACAATGGCAATACACTTATTACAGAGTTAGGGGAACATCCTCGCTTGCTGGAAGTAAATCATGCTGGTGAGATCGTGGTGGAAGTACCACTGCAGCCTGAGACGGATAATGCCCATATGC
>JAOTYN010000120.1 GCA_029861825.1 Cyclobacteriaceae bacterium | reverse complement strand
TCAATTGGAAGAAAAACTACCGGTTGTGGATGCAGTTTGTGAACGAATATAAAAACCGTGGAGGTCGGGTAACCGCCGGATCCGACAGCGGATTTATTTTCCAGCTTTACGGTTTTGCCTTTGTCCGTGAGCTGGAGCTGCTTAGAGAAGCGGGCTTCCATCCTCTGGAGGTGATCCGTGCCGCCACCTTGAAAGGAGCCGAAGCCCTGGGACTGGAGGATCAGATCGGCTCCGTAGAGGTGGGTAAACTGGCCGATATGATCATCGTGGAAGAAAACCCCCTGGCAAATCTGAAATCCTTATATGGTACCGGAGCTATTAAGCTCACCGACGACAATGAAGTAGTACGGGTGGGGGGTGTTAAATACACCATCAAAGACGGGATCGTCTACGATGCTAAGAAGTTGCTGGATGATGTGAAGCAGATGGTGGCCAAAGAAAAAGCTGCCCAGAATTATGAGATCTACCAGCCCGGCAAGAAGCCTCAAAAAGACCCCGAAGGATGATAGCACGTCTTTGCTTACCGCTGGCATTGGCCGCATTACTGGGTTGCGAAAGCCCCCATAAAACTTCCGAAGAGGTAGAAGTACCAAATGCTGAAGCCACTTCCTTATCCGGTAAGCCACTGTTTCCCAAGTTCTATTCAGAGGAAGTGAAGCAGAAAAGAACTGAGGAATGGAGACAAGCCCAGGCCGACTATCAAAAGGACTCCAGCGATCTTGAGAATATTATCTGGTACGGCCGGCGTACCGCTTATCTTCAGCAATATGGCAAAGCCCTGGAGATTTATTCGAGGGGGCTACAACTATTCCCCAAAAGTGCCCGGCTTTACCGTCACCGGGGACACCGCTATATCAGCACGCGACAATTCGATAAAGCCATTGAAGATTTCGAAAGAGCTGCTCAGCTTATCGAAGGACAACCGTTAATCACCGAACCTGATGGTATTCCCAACAAATTCAATATACCACTGGGCAATACTCAATTCAATATTTACTACCACTGGGGGTTGGCCCATTATCTAAAAGGCAATTTTAAGGAAGCCATCCCCATATATGAGGAGTGCCTAAAATATTGCAATAACGATGACTTGATGGTAGCTACGGTAGATTGGCTCTATATGTCGTATCGTCGCAACCAAGATACCCTACAGGCTGCCCAACTATTGGAACGCGTTCATCCCGACATGAAGATTATCGAAAATCAAAGCTACTTTCGCCGCCTCATGATGTACCAAGGGCTGGAATCTGCCGATTCCCTGTTGCAAGTAGTCGATGAAGATGATCTGGATGCCAAATACCTGACCCTGGCAACACAAGGTTATGGAGTGGCCAATTGGTATTACTATCATCTAGAAATGGACAAAGCCCGGGATTTATTGCAACAAATTACGGCTACCGACAGTTGGGCCGCTTTTGGGTATATTGCCGCGGAAGCAGATCTACACCGATTAAAAACCGGGCCATAAAAAAAGGGAGGTGCTATCCTCCCACAGGTTCTCAAAATTAGTGGGGCCGAGCCCCTATAAAGACTGGACGGTAAATAGTAAAATATCTCTACACGGTCCAGAGTTGGCATTCTATTATACGATGTACTGAAGTCCTTTGTTTAGTATAACCGCAAAAAGTAACAGGAACCTCACATTGTATATTCCTAAGACTCCTTAAAACCCAAAAGGTTTAAAATTGGACATAAAAAAAGGGAGGTTTGTGCCTCCCCGGGTATTTGGTTTGATTATGGCCCCGACTAATATCGAGGCGTTAAACTGGAAAGCAGATAGTGTTATATCTCTACTTGGTCCAGATTAGTGAACTCTATACTATTGTTACCTGCAAGAGTTATGCCAACTATTGAATCTTTATCAATTTTTCCTACCAAAATTTCTTTCGACAGGGAATTCAGCAATTCTCGCTGCAGTACCCTTTTCAGGGGACGCGCTCCAAATTGGGGGTCGTAGCCCAGTTCTGCCAAATGGGTCAACACTTTATCATCGGCCTCCAGCTTTATGCCTGACTCCAGCAACCTTAATTGTATCAATTTGAATTGTATACCCACTATTTTGCGCATATCCTGCTTGGAAAGGGGTTTGAACATTATAGTTTCATCGATGCGGTTGAGAAACTCGGGACGCATGGATTGTTTCAAAAGATTGAATACTTCACTCTGAACGCGTTCCAACACCTGCTCCTGGTTGGATTCATTAATTCCCTCAAAAGCCTCCTGAATTAAGTGCGAGCCCAGGTTGGTTGTCATTATGATAATGGTATTCTTAAAATTAGCAACTCGCCCTTTATTGTCCGTCAAGCGTCCGTCATCGAGCACTTGTAACAAAATATTGAACACATCGGGATGCGCTTTCTCAATTTCGTCCAACAGGATTACCGAGTAAGGTTTCCTACGAACCGCCTCCGTCAGCTGACCCCCCTCGTCGTATCCTACGTAACCGGGAGGAGCTCCGATCAATCTGCTGACGGCGTGCCGCTCCTGGTATTCCGACATATCGATACGTACCATGGCGTTTTCATCGTTGAATAGAAAATCGGCCAGTGATTTGGCCAGCTCAGTTTTACCTACTCCGGTAGTGCCTAAGAATATGAAGGAACCTATAGGACGCTTGGGATCTTGCAGACCAGCCCTGCTGCGCCGGACCGCATCGGACAAGGCTTCTATCGCCTCATCCTGACCGGCTACCCGATTGCGTAATTCTTCCTCAAGGTGTAGCAATTTATCGCGGTCGCCCTGCAGCATTTTAGCCACGGGGATACCCGTCCATTTGGCCACCACTTCTGCTATATCTTCAGCATCTACTTCTTCTTTTAACAACGAGCCGCTGTTGTGTAAGTCCTTTAGTTGATCTTTTAAGCTTTCCAATAGCTCCTCGCTTTCCTTGATTTTTCCATAGCGCAGTTCCGCCACCAGGCCGTAGTCACCGGAACGTTCTGCCTGCTCCGCTTCCAGTCGATACTTCTCGATCTTTTCTTTTTCTTCCTGCACAGTAGAGATCAGCGATTTTTCATTTTCCCATTGCGCTTTTAGTTCATTCTTTTTATCGGTGAGGTCCGCAATTTCCTTGGATAGCTGATCCTCTTTTTCCTGATCTTTCTCCCGGCGTATAGCTTCCCTTTCGATTTCCAGTTGCATGATGCGCCGTTGTAATTCGTCCAGTTCTTCAGGCAATGAATCAATTTCAATGCGCAATTTTGCTGCAGCTTCATCCATCAGGTCAATAGCCTTGTCCGGTAGAAACCGGTCCGATATATAGCGATGAGAGAGTTCCACCGCTTGTATTACGGCATCGTCTTTCACCCTTACCCCGTGATGCAACTCATACTTGTCTTTAATCCCTCTTAAAATACTGATGGCATCCGTCACGCTGGGCTCATCAACGGTAACCGTCTGAAACCTACGCTCCAATGCTTTGTCCTTTTCAATATATTTTTGGTACTCCTTCAATGTAGTGGCACCGATAGCATGCAACTCGCCCCGAGCTAAGGCGGGTTTTAAGAGGTTGGCGGCATCCATGGCGCTGTCTCCTCCCGCTCCGGTTCCGATCAAGGTGTGGATCTCATCAATGAACAGAATGATCTCTCCATCGGAATCGGTAACTTCTTTAATCACCGATTTTAATCTTTCTTCAAACTCCCCTTTGTATTTAGCGCCTGCTACCAATAAGCCCATGTCCAGACTGATCAACGTTTTACTCTTCAGGGTTTCAGGAACGTCACCATCCACAATACGCTGGGCCATGCCCTCTACGATTGCGGTTTTACCCACTCCGGGTTCACCAAGCAACATGGGGTTGTTTTTGGTACGTCGGGAAAGGATCTGAAGTACTCTGCGGATTTCTTCATCACGGCCAATAACCGGATCGATCTTGCCTTGGCGGGCCATCTGATTGAGGTTATTGCTGTACCGTTCCAGGCTTTTATATTTGGCCTCCGCATTTTGATCGGTTACGCTGTTGCCTCCCCGAAGCTCCTTGATGGCAGTTACAAGCTCCGTCTTCACGAAGCCGGCGTCCTTCATGAGTTGTCCTACTTTATCTTTCCCATCTAGCAAGCCCAAAAGCATGTGCTCAATAGCCACATATTCATCCTTAAATTCCTTAAGATATTGAGTAGCTTTGGTCAGTGCCGCATGAGCCGTATTGGAAAGATAGGGCTGCTGCCCGCTAACCTTGGGGTAGCCGTTAATAGTTTCATCAAGCTTGTCCTCCAATACCCCGCGGTTGACATTGAGTTTCTGCAGGATGAAAGAAATTACATTTTCGTCACTGCCTAAAACTGCTTTTAGCAAGTGTCCCGTTTCAATAGCCTGTTGCTGATTGCTCGATGCAATTTCCGTGGCTTTTTGCAAAGCCTCCTGTGATTTTATGGTATAGTTATTCAGATTCATTTCCTTTTTCTACTGTTCGTTTTAGAACATCAAACCCTGCACCAATTGAAAAAAGCGGTTGATTAACTGCAATTCTGACAGTAGAAAGGCCCAAATTTTATTAGAATAAGACAATTTGTCGGTTCTTATCAACACCCTAAGTGCTAAATCCCATTAGAGCATGGACCACCTCGAGGCTATATATCATAGAGGTGCTTAGTGGCCTTATTTTTTGAGAAAACATTTGAGCGTCTATCTTTATGGTGTAATCCAATAATTATGTCTATCGATCGTCGTAATTTCATAAAGAAGTCAGCCGCCACGGCAATTACCGCCGGCCTGGCAGGTTCTTGCGCTCTGCCTGAAGAGAAATCAGCAGTAGAGACACCTTATATAAATTTCAACAATACCTATGAATGGAAAATAACCACTACCTGGCCGCCTAATTTTCCGGTGACCGGCGAAGGGTGTAATTACTTTGCTCAGTGGATTGAAGAAATGTCAGGAGGCAGAATGAAGATCCGTGTTTATGGAGGGGGAGAACTGGTGCCACCCCTGGAGAGCTTTGAAGCCGTTAGCAACGGGGCTATTGAAATGGGTCATGGGGCCGCTTACTACTGGGCCGGTAAAGCCCCGGCTTCTCAATTTTTTGCAGCGGTACCCTTTGGCATGAACTACCAGCAGATGAATGCCTGGATCGTAGCCGGTGGAGGCCGTCAGCTTTGGGAAGAACTTTATGACCGATTTGACCTCATGCCCATGATCTGCGGCAATACCGGGGTTCAAATGGGTGGCTGGTATAACAAGGAGATCAATTCTATCGACGACCTCAAAGGGTTAAAAATGCGGATGCCGGGCTTGGGAGGAAAGGTATTGGCCCGGGCAGGTGGCACTGCATTGCTGGTAGCCGGGGGTGAGATCTATACCAACCTGGAAAGAGGGGTTATTGACGCCACTGAATGGATCGGGCCTTATCACGACTACAAGATGGGGTTTCACCGGGTTGCTAAGTACTATTACTACCCTGGGTGGCATGAGCCAGGGCCGGTATTGGAATTGATCGTGAATAAGAGCAAGTTTCTCAAACTACCCTCCGATCTTCAGACTATTATCCGCACTGCCGCTCTTCGATCTAATGTCTGGATGGGAGCAGAATTTGATGCCCAGAATTTTATTTATCTGGACAAGATCATGGAAGAGGGTAACGTAGACATTCGACCTTTTCCCATAGAAGTGCTGGAAAAACTGCGGCAGTACACCGATGAAGTAATACAGGAGCTGGTAGAACAAGATGCCGACAGCAAAAAGGTCTACCAAGCTTATAACGCCTTCCGCAACGGCCTGAATAGATGGTCGGCCATCAGTGAAAAGGAATTCTATCAGAAGTTGATGGGCTAAGGCGCCAGCAACTGAGGAAGCCAGGTGACCAGTTGTGGAAACATGATCACCATCAAGAGAAAGGCCAGTTGTATCAAAACGAAGGGCACGATACCTCTGTAGATCTGGGCAGTACGTACTTGCGCAGGGGCCACCCCCTTTAGGTAGAATAACGAAAACCCAAAAGGCGGAGTAAGGAATGAGGTCTGTAAATTCAGAGCGATCAATATGCCTACCCAGATCAAATCAATTCCCAGGGCAATAAATATGGGAGTCACCACCGGCACTATGATGAATATGATCTCAATAAAATCGATAAAAAAACCGGCAACGAACACCGCTATCATGACCAGCAGCAAAAAAGCCTGTGGTGACAATTGGGCGTTTTCAATCAAAGTGATCAGGTAGATATCCCCTCCCAGACCCCGGAATACCAAGGAAAAGGCCGTGGCTCCTACTAAAATTATGAATACCATGCTGGTTAAATGCGTAGTCTCTCTCATGACCTGCCTTAGCATGGTGATGTTGAACTTGCCCTGTACCGCAGTAAGCAAGGTTGCGCCGGCTGCTCCCACCGCAGCTGCTTCTGTGGGAGAGGCAATCCCTGCGAAAATGGATCCTAATACTGCAAGGATGAGAAAGAATGGCAGAAAAAAGGCTTTTAAAACCCTGCCCGCCATACCTTTTTCTCGAAATTTGGCTATCTCCTGCAAAGGCATACTGGGGGCAGATTGGGGTTTCACTAAACTTATTATGAGGATATAGGTGAGATAGAGTAAAACCAGTACTGTTCCGGGTATTACCGCTGCCAGAAAGAGATCTCCTACGGAAACGCTTAACACGCTGCCCAGTAATACCAGCACAACCGAAGGAGGTATGATCTGACCTAATGTGCCTGAAGTAGCAATGGTGCCGGTGGCTAGCTCCGTGCTGTAACCCCGTTTCAACATGGTGGGCAAACTGATTAGTCCCATAGTGATCACGGTAGCTCCCACGATTCCGGTTGATGCAGCCAGCATGGCTCCTACAACCACCACGGCAATAGCCAATCCTCCCCGGAAACGGCCAAAGAGCAGGGCCATGGTTTCCAATAAATTCTCAGCGATTCCGGATTTTTCCAACATCATGCCCATGAATACAAACAGGGGCACCGCCATCAATACATAATTACCCATGGTCCCATAGACGCGCAGGGGTAGCAAGTAGAAAAAGTCTGCACCAAAAGTGAACAGACCAAAGATCACGGAGATCCCGCCCAGGGTGAACGCCACCGGATAGCCGGCCAGCAGCAGAACGAACACCAAGGCAAATAAGACCAATGCTAGGGCTTCAACCACGATCTACGGGGTTTAGAGGCCGGTCCATAAGGATCAAGATACTTTTGCAGACCACACTAAAAGCCTGAATGATCACGAAAAGAAAACCAACGGGAATCGCTGATTTTATGATATAACGGGCAGGTAACCCGCCGGCATCTGCAGATGATTCCAAAAGCCGGTAGGAGTTAGAAACAAAATCCCAACCTTCTATAAGTAAAATAGTACAAAAGGGCAGTAGCAAAATCAGGGTACCTACCAGGTTGATCCAAGCCTGGGCCTTTGGGGATAATCGACTATACACTACATCTACCCGCACATGGCGGTCATGCTTAAAAGCATAGCTTGCACCCAGCAGGAATATCAAAGAAAAGACGTGCCATTCCAACTCATAAATGGCTACAGAGCTCTTATTAAACAAATAACGAGATATCACATCACCGCAAATGATCACCACTAACAATAAAGTCAACCAGGAAGCAAAGCGTCCCAGCGCCTCCACCAGGCGTTCCGAAATGGTGATATACCGATACAGGAATTTCAAGATACGGGAGATAAATTATGAGTGAATAAAATAGTAAAATTTATTCACATAGCAGATTAGTCGCCTGGGGGAATTCGTATCTTTGCCAACATGTCTGTAAGGGAAAAGATCGATATTCGGACTATGACCCGGGAGCAACTTGAACAGTACTTCCGGGAAGGAGGAGAGTCCGCCTTTCGGGGTCGCCAGGTTTATCAATGGCTTTGGGAGAAGTCCGTCCAGGGTTTTGAAGACATGAGCAACCTCTCCTTAAAAATACGGGAACAACTGGATCGGGATTTTGAGATCCGGGCCATAACCGTGGATAAGGAGCAGTTTAGTACCGATAAGACTATTAAATCGGCCTTCCGTTTGCACGACCAGCATCTTATTGAAGGAGTACTTATTCCTGCTACTCATCGTATGACCGCCTGTGTTTCATCCCAGGTAGGCTGTTCACTTTCCTGCAAATTTTGTGCTACTGGCTACATGGAACGTCAGAGGAACCTGGACTACCCGGAAATCTACGATCAGGTAGTGCATATACGAAATCAAGCGCTTCAGCATTACGAGAAACCGCTTACCAATATCGTGTTTATGGGAATGGGTGAACCGCTGCTCAACTACCAAAATGTGTTGCAGGCCATTAACCGCATTACCAGCCCTCAGGGGTTGGGCATGGCCGCCAGACGAATCACCGTCAGTACCGCGGGTATCGCCAAAATGATCCACAAGCTGGCCCAAGACGAGGTTCGTTTCAATCTGGCTCTATCTCTGCATGCTGCCAATGACCAAAAGCGCAGCGAGATCATGCCAATTAATGATTCCAATTCCCTGGAGTCGCTGATAAGTGCCTTATTGGAATTTTATCGGGTTACCGGCAATCACATCACTCTGGAGTATATCGTTTTTAACAATTTCAACGACAGCCTGGACGACGCGGCAGAGCTGTTAAGATTTGCCCGTCAAATTCCCTGCAAGATCAACCTGATCGAATATAATCCTATCAATGAAGCCCGATTTACCAATGCCCGGGAAGACAAGATCGCTTTGTTTGGGGACTTCCTCAGATCCAAAGGGGTCAATGTAAACATACGTCGTAGCAGAGGTAAGGATATCGATGCAGCTTGTGGCCAATTGGCCAACAAGTAGCTTTACTCTTTGGCGCATTTTTAGTAACTTATTACAAACTCACCGCTATGGAAGCCAATAGCTATCTTCATCTGCATCAGGAGCACAGGAATTGGTTGTCAAAGATCGATTTTTGGAAGGGGGAAGTAGTCTTTTTAAAGGGGATCTGCAACAAATTCCCTCACAATCATCCCCAAATGAGCCACTACTGTCATAAACTGGATCATCTGAATCGTTGGTTGGAAAACATGAAACACCAGATCGATTCGCATGAAAGTTTTCTTAAAGAGGTCTGGGGGGATTTTCCGCAGTCTTTGGAAACGGCAAACATGGAGGACCACCAGCACAATCGGGACCACATGACACATTTCCAGGAGGCTATTAAAGAAGTGAAGACAGAGATCTATCAGCACCTAAACCAACACTCACCTCAAACCTGACCGGACTATTTATTACTGGCGTTGAAAAGTTTTTGCTTTTCTTCTTTTGAGAGGCTTTCGTACCCTTTTTCGCTGATCTTGTCCAGAATGGCGTCGATCTCTTCTTGTGGTACTTGGCTCCCCGAAGCCTTGCTTTTAGTGGCCTTTTTAGTAGTAGTGCCGCGGTGGGTAACCTTAACCTTGGGGCGTTCAAAAAAGCTCTTGAGAAACTCCAGGGTTGACTGTAACCAGCCGCCCATATCTCTGCCTTTACGCAATTGTGTGATATAGTAAAAGCCTATGATACAACCACCCAGGTGAGCGATATTACCTCCAGCATTTTGACCTATGGCCCCGAATAAGGAAGAAATGACATAAAAGATGGCGATCCACTTGATCTTGACGGGACCCAACAACAACAAGTGAAATTGATGGTTGGGCATCAAGGTGGCAGCTCCAATGACAATGGCCAGCACACCGGCGGATGCGCCTATTAATCCTGCGTGTGTAACAGATTCCGTAAAGTACGGAGAAAGATTATAGATTAGAATATAAAACGCGCCCCCCGCCAGGCCGCCCAAAACATACAAGTTAACCAGTTTTTGATTACCCAGATATTGCTTGATCAAAGTACCGAACCAATAAAGGAACAGCATATTAAAGAGAACATGGAAAAACCCGTAGTGAGTAAAGAAGGTAGTAATAATGGTCCAGGGTCTGAATATTAAGCGCTCCAGTGATGAAGGCAACCCCAGGTATTCGTAGATGATCCCCACTTCATAGTAACCCGGGATATCGGTAGGCAGCAAACCTGCTAGCGCCAAAACAACCTCCAGTAACCGTATCACCAGAAATATGATGCTGTTGATCAATATCAACTGGATCAATCCATTGTCCCTTTGCCTGAAAGCGTCTTTAAACTGTTCCCACAGATTTCTTTGCATACTACCAAG
>JAOTYN010000538.1 GCA_029861825.1 Cyclobacteriaceae bacterium | reverse complement strand
GTGGGTACCGCAATTACGGCTACTATGGCCGGAATCATAAAGGCCATGGCAAGTATGGATATGGCCACAATAAACATAAAGGGCACAAACATTATAATGGCAGGGATAATGACCATTGGGACCGTGACCGTGACCATTCAAAAAGAAAGCGCCAGTCGCATTACGGTGACAACTCCAAACATGACCATTATCAAAAAAAAGAACATCGCCAAAATGACCGGGCACCGCAACGACGGAGGTATGAGGATCATAACGACGATGACTTTTCAAAAGACCGTCGCAAGGAGTGGGATCGCCGCAGAGGACGAGAGAAGTATGAGAACCCGGGTAAGGATCCCCGGGTGAGAGAACGCCGACGATCCTAGATAAAAGCCCTGGAGGAGCACCTCCGGGGCTTTTTATGGTGTTATGCCACCAAATAATATTTTTTTTAACTAACTTTGTCCCGGATAGGATGCCCGTGTTATCCTAGCAATATTTGACCCCAACTTGCTGCTGGTTCTTATAGCCAACTTGGGGTCTTATTGAAGTCAACAGACCCTATGAAAGTAAAATTCGACCGACCCGCAAACGAGCCCCATAGTTCCTTACACCAAATTTTAAAACAGCGCGTTAACCGCTATTTCAAGCTCAACCACATTTCTCAAAAAGCCACACCTCAGGTTTGGCTGAAGGCTTTAACATTATTCCTGGGGTACCTAGGCCCCTATTTTGTGATCCTGTTGGTGCCCATGCCCGGTTATGTCATGTGGGGGTTATGCCTGGTGATGGG
The DNA here is from genome assembly GCA_029861825.1 of Cyclobacteriaceae bacterium. Taxonomy (GTDB): domain Bacteria; phylum Bacteroidota; class Bacteroidia; order Cytophagales; family Cyclobacteriaceae; genus JAJCYK01. Next base: position 1,925 of record JAOTYN010000538.1, on the reverse strand, counting down.
TATTGCACTAGCTGGAATTGGAATGTCTGTAATGCACGATGCCTGTCATGGCGCCTTCAGCAAAAGGCCTAAAATAAATACCTTTTTAGGTTACAGCATGAATTTGATCGGGGGCAATAAGTTCAACTGGATGGTACAGCACAATGTGAAACACCATACCTATACTAATATTTTTGGGGCAGACGAGGATTTGCACAACGGCGATGTAATAAGATTATCCCCACACTCGACTTGGTACCCCATCCATAAATTCCAGCACATATACTGCTGGTTCCTCTATCTCTTGGGTACCATTAGCTGGGTCACCATTAAAGACTTCAGGCAATTTAAAGTGATTCAAACTGAGATGAATAACTCCAAAAAGCAATACCGTTCCGAATTGACCATCCTGATCCTATCGAAAATATTATACTATCTGTACATGGTCGTGATCCCTTTGATGGTTCTGGATGTTCCCTGGTGGTACATTCTAATAGGATTTATCACTATTCATTTTGTAGCGGGGTTTATTCTGAGCATTACTTTTCAGCTGGCTCATGTGGTCGAACAAAATGAACACCACTCCTTACACCCAAATCCTAAAATGCCCGATAGTTGGATCGTCCACCAAATCAAGACTACCGCCAATTTTTCCAGAAAAAGCCCTCTGTTGAACTGGTATTTGGGGGGGCTCAATTTTCAAATTGAGCACCATCTATTTCCTCAAATTTGCCATGTGCATTATAAAAAGATTTCCAGAATTGTTAGAAAGACCGTCCAGGAATACGGATTGTCATATTATGAGCATGCCACTATGGCGCAAGCTATTCAATCACATTACCGAACCCTTCGCGATTATAGTTTTAACCCCGAACCGGTAATGGATAGCTCCCATACCTCCAACTTATAAGCCGGTCTTTCCACAGTGAGTGCTGCTTAAGGTGTTTTTGAATTTTAGTTACCGGTTTCCAATTCCACGTCCTCCAATTTCGGGGATTTCTGTTTTACGTATTTTTCCAAAAACTGATCCATCTCCCATAACATATGAAGGATAGACTCCTTAGCCCGGTATCCGTGGCTTTCATGTGGTAGCATCACCAAACGGGCCTGAGCACCCAGACCTTTGAGTGCCGCAAAGTACCGTTTACTTTGTACGGGGAAGGTTCCCGAATTGTTATCGGCCTCCCCATGGATCAACAGGATGGGTTCATCGACTTTATCAGCGTGCATGAAGGGTGACATGGTGTAATACACTTCCGGAGCTTCCCAGTAGGTCCTTTCTTCCGCCTGGAAACCGAAGGGGGTTAACGTCCGGTTGTAAGCCCCACTGCGGGCTATACCCCCTGCGAAGAGATCAGAATGTGCCAGCAAATTTGCGGTCATGAATGCCCCGTAGCTGTGACCGCCAATGGCCACGCGTTCACGATCCCCTACTCCCATGTCTGCCAGCTTATCGATGGCAGCCTCTGCGTTCATCACCAACTGGGAACGGAAGGAATCATTAGGTTCTTCTTCGCCTTCTCCAACCACAGGCATGCTGGGATCATCCAAGACGGCATATCCACGGGTCAGAAAGTACAAGGGGGTCCACCAGCCCAATCGTATGAATTCGTAAGGAGAACCATCCACCTGACTGGCGGCATCCGCGCTCTTGAACTCATTGGGGTAGGCCCACATGATTACAGGTAATGGCCCTTGCTCTTGGCTATAGCCGGGCGGCAGGTAGAGATCTCCTTTTAAGGCTACCCCGTCCTTACGAGTATATTGTATCACTTCTTTTTCCACTGACGCCAGCTGTGGATAGGGGTGCGGCATTTCCGTGATTCTGGTGAGTTTATTCCTCCTCATGTCCCTTTGGAAATAGTTGGGAGGTTCATCCTTGGATTCCCTGCGGGTAAGCACCAATCCCCTGTCGGCATTGGTTACTTTTATGGGGAGCTCATAAT
>JAOTYN010000119.1 GCA_029861825.1 Cyclobacteriaceae bacterium | reverse complement strand
CAAAGCATCCAAAGGCAAACGGGATACTTCTACGGTAGTACGAGCAGGACGATGATCACCGAACATTTGTTCATAAACCTTGTTCATGCGGTCGAAATCTGCCATACTCTTTAAATAAACAGTGGTTTTCACCACGCTGGACAAGTCGATATTAGCACTCTTTAATATAATTTGCAGGTTGGTTAGAGCCCGCCGTGTTTGAGGCACGATATCATTTCCCACCAATCCCATGGTTTGCGGATCGATGGGTGTTTGTCCAGAGCAAAATAGCAAGTCGTCGCAAATCATTGCTTGGCTATACGGACCTATAGCGCGAGGCGCATTTTGAGTAGTTAATCCTTGAATCATAATTGTGCAATTATCGGTTTATGCCTTAACTTTAAATATAAATAAAGAGAAAACTAAGCCTTATGAAGAAAACAGTATTTTTTACGCTACTGGTGGTATTAATAGCAGGCAGTGGATTTGAAGTGAATGAACCGCTGGCCACAAGTTTGAAAATTACCATTAGGAACGATTTAGGCAATACGGAATCGGGCGTGCTGGTTACCCTGTACAAATCCAAAAACGATTTTCAGAAAGAAGAGAACTTCGTTCAAAAGGGTTATACCAATGAAAAGGGTGTAGTAAGTTTCAAAGGCCTGGATGCTGTAGCCTACTTTGTTTCAGCGGTAAAGGGCGATATGGATAATTATGGAGCGGGAGTGCAAACTAACCCGTTGGATGCCAACAGGATAAATAAAGTCACCATAATTATAGAATAAAAAAAACCCTGCAGTTCGTTCACCGCAGGGTTCGTAACATTAAACACTAAACTTAAAAACCACTAATTATTAATCAACCAAACTATTTCTACTAATTAACTAACTACTTACTATACAAATGTAAATGCTGGTCACCGGAACAAAAACCCAAGTTCCAATCAAATCCTATACATGTAATTTTTTTGTGAAAAATGGCATTTTACATATTTCATTTATATTTGCCTGCTGCTAGAAACCCCCTAAATGGCTGAAATTGGGCAAGATATCATTCAAGCTAAAAACTTACTGGACCAAGGCGAGTTAGTGGCCATTCCCACGGAAACGGTGTACGGTTTAGCCGGAAATGCCAGGAACGAAAGCGCAGTTGCCCGCATTTTTGAGGTCAAAAAAAGACCGTTTTTCGATCCGCTTATCGTACATATCGGGGCCATATCCCAACTTAGTGAGATAGCTGATGACCTGCCCTCCTGGGCGGAAGCACTTGCTCACAAATTCTGGCCCGGGCCCCTTACCCTGGTTTTGCCTAAATCCCCTGCTATCCCGGATCTGGTCAGTGCTGGCTTACCAACTGTGGCCGTAAGGATGCCCAATCATAACCTGACTCTCAACCTTTTGAGTACGCTATCATATCCTTTGGCAGCACCCAGTGCCAATCCTTTTGGTTATATAAGCCCTACCACAGCGGAACATGTACAAGCCCAATTAGGAGACGATATCGCTTACATTCTGGACGGAGGGCCTTGCATGGTGGGTATAGAGTCCACTATTGTAGGGTATGATGATAGTAACGCCATTATTTATCGTAAAGGAGGTATTCCGCTGGAGGAGATCGCCGAGATCACCGGATCTCTGACCAGGGTAGAGGACCATAGCGATCCCCTAGCCCCTGGCATGTTGAAATCGCACTACGCACCGTCAAAAAAAGTGGTAATGGGTGAAATCAGCGACTTGCTTAAAACCCATGCCTCTCAGCAGATAGGGATCCTAAGTTTCCGGAAACAGTTTTCGGAAGTAGCTGCCAGCAGGCAGATTCAGCTTACATCTGATGGCGATTTAAAAGAGGCTGCCAAAAACCTATTTGCTGCTCTAAGAAAATTGGATGCCATGCCAATAACTCATATTTTAGTCGAGCCTGTTCCCGACCAAGGGCTTGGACAAGCAATTAACGACCGGCTCCGCAGAGCCTCCAGCTAATTTTTCACTGAATTATAATCAACAAGTATGAACCCTATTGACAGTTTTGACTTTGCTCAAAAAAAAGCCCTGATCCGGGTGGATTTTAACGTGCCCTTAAACGAGAATTTTGAGATTACGGACCATACACGGCTTAAAGCGGCATTACCCACCATCAGAAAAATACTTCAGGATCAGGGATCGGTGATCCTGATGTCCCACCTGGGAAGACCAAAACAAGGCCCTGAGAAACGTTTTAGTCTTATACACCTGGTACCTTATCTTTCACAGGCCCTGCAGACGTCAGTAAAATTTGCAGACGACTGTATAGGAACATCCGCTATGGAACAGGCCTCAAAGTTGCATCCAGGTGAAGTACTGCTGCTGGAAAACCTGCGTTTCTATCCCCAGGAAACCAAAGGTGATGCTGAATTTGCCGCTAAGTTAGCCCGGCTAGGTAATGTATACGTAAATGATGCCTTTGGCACTGCACATCGGGCCCATGCCTCCACCGCAGTGATCGCTCAATATTTTCAGGATAAAGTGGCCGGATATGTGATCCAAGCGGAGCTGGACAATGCCAAGAAGGTCCTGGAAAATGCAGAGAGGCCCTTTACCGCCATTATGGGAGGTGCCAAAATATCCGATAAGATAATGGTTATTGAAAACCTCATGCAACGGGTTGATAATCTCATTATTGGTGGAGGAATGAGCTATACCTTCTTCAAAGCTTTAGGAGGGCAAATAGGAAATTCCCTGGTAGAAGAAGACAAGCTGGATCTGGCGCGCGATCTGATAAAAAAATCTAAAGAACTGGGTGTAGATCTGTTGCTTCCCAAAGACTCAAAGATCGCCGATGCTTTCGATAACCAGGCTTCCAGCCAAATTGTCGATAACTATGCTATTCCCGAAGGTTGGATGGGGTTGGACATCGGGCCTGAAGCTATTCAGGTTTTCAGTGAGACTATCGCGGCCAGTAAAACTGTTTTATGGAACGGCCCCATGGGAGTGTTTGAAATGTCGAACTTTGCCGAAGGAACCATAAAAATAGCGGAAGCTGTAGTACAAGCCACAGCTAATGGAGGGTATTCCCTAATAGGAGGCGGGGATTCAGCAGCAGCCGTTAATTCCCTAGGTTTCGGTGATCAGGTGAGTTATGTCTCGACCGGCGGAGGCGCTTTGTTGGAGTTTATGGAAGGAAAATCCCTGCCGGGTATTGAAGCACTGGGATAATCAGGCTAGCCCACTGGGAACGGTCAGCCTCCCTAATTGATCGAAAACCAGATCCCCGTTTTCTAGCATTTCCTGAATGGTTCGTCCCAGGCTTTGTTCCGGATATTGGGTAAGTCTTGATACCAGTCCTTTTGCTGTCAAAGGACCTAACATCAGTTCTTGCTGAATGTCGCGATATCTCTTTTTATAATCAGAAAGTGGTTCCTCGGGGTTGCCCAGACAGACGTCGCACAGTCCACAGGGGACATTGGAAACTTCCCCGAAATACTCCAGTAACTGCAATGAACGACATCGACCATGGTTTTGAACATATTGCTGTACTGATCTCAATTTATCCAGTTCTAATTGACGACGCTGTTGATAACTTTGTCGGTCTATGGCCATACGTTTGGGATCTTGCCGGATCCCTAAAAAGCACACCTGGGGCTGGTCCTTACGGGGCTGAAAAATGCCCATTTGACGATCTTGTAAACTATTTAGGAGGCGACGTACTTCATCAATGCCAATACCCAAAACCCCCGCTAGTTTGGGTTCGCTAATATTTACCTCCCGGGTAAACAATTCACCTCCATACAACCTCAACAGCGCTTTAATTATGGGATCGTAGTAGGCTTGAGCGATTTGAAATTCATAGACTTGCTGATGGTTGGCCGTAAACTGGAAATGAGAGGGCTGAAAGAAACTTTCGGTTAACTCAACAAACCCTAACAGCTGCAACTTTTTCAGAGCATGGAACACCGACAAGGGCTTTTGTTGGATCTTAGCAGCAAACTCATCCAACTCAAAATCCCGGTCTTCGGGGGCCGCACTGCCCACCGCAATTTGGTAATGATTGGCCAAATGCTGATAAATTTCCCTTAGGAACGATTCTTTGGGATACTCCAGTTCTTTCCTCTCTTTTAGTTTATCAATGTCGCCTGATTGGTATAACAAATAGGCAAAGGCCGGTTCACCATCTCGGCCTGCCCTCCCAGCCTCCTGATAATAAGATTCCAAATGGTCAGGGGGATCGAAATGTACTACCAATCGCACGTCGGCTTTGTTAATCCCCATACCAAAGGCATTGGTAGCTACCATGATTTGGCTTCTATCTTCCAGCCAGTGATCCTGGATGGTAGTACGGTCTTTGGAATCCAGGCCTCCATGGTAGAAACTGGTGGAAAAGGCTTCCCTTTGCAGATCCAAAGCGATGGTCCTGGCCTTTTTTCTGGTATTTACATAAATCAGGGTACTTCCATTATGCTGTTGAAGCAGCCTTTTCAAAGTATTAAACTTGTCTTCAGTTGTTTCAACATTATAGCTCAGATTCTTGCGAGCAAAGCTAATTTGAAAGATCTGGGCTGGCTCTAATTGCAATTTATCGACAATATCGGTTTTTACCTCCGGAGTAGCTGTTGCGGTCAATGCCAATACCGGGACTTGCGGTATTAAAGCCCTGATAGCGGCAATGTTCAGGTAGGCAGGTCTAAAGTCATATCCCCATTCTGAAATACAGTGCGCTTCATCCACAACCAGAAGGTTTACCCGCATATTTTGTAATCGAACCTTGAAAAGGTCCGTCTGCAGCCGTTCCGGTGAAACGTACAAGAATTTAATATTGCCGTAAACACAGTTATCCAATTTGATATCAATATCGCGAGCGCTCATACCGGTATGAACCGCTATGGCTTTAATACCTTTGGCCGAAAGCTGCCGTACTTGATCTTGCATAAGGGCAATCAAGGGCGTCACCACCAGGCAGATACCTTCCTGCATGAGACTGGGAATCTGAAAACAAAGAGATTTGCCACCACCGGTAGGCATTAAGGCCAGGGTGTCCCGACCTTGTAATACACTTTCTATGACCAGCTCCTGCGGCTCCCTAAAACTTTGATAGCCCCAGTATTGCTGCAATATGGAAAACGCTTCATTCATAAAGGACCGTCAAGGCGATAGTAGGCACATTGTGTTTGATAAAAGGTATCAATTTTCTGAAATTCAAATCCACATTTTTCCAATACACGGCAAGATGCTTTGTTTTCCGGAACTGCTACTGCCACCATATGAGTCGCAGCTAAACCCTCAAAAGCATAGTCAATACAAGCTTTTGAACCCTCAGTAGCCAGATTCTGGCCCCAAAATTCAGGAAGTAAGCGATAGCCAAGTTCGCATTCCTCAGTTTCAGGCAGTTTTTTTACCACGAACCAGCCCATAAATTGTTGACTCGATCGAAAAAATGCCGGCCAATACCCATAACCAGGATACTGGTCATAATAATTCAAGTAACGCTCCAGATCTGCGGTTGACTCCTCAAGATCCCGGACCTCTTGGATATGGTGCATGACCCTGGGGTCGCTGTTTAGTTGATGAACCAGGGGAACGTCTGACATTTTAAATTTTCTAAAAGTAATACGTTCTGTATGCGGGATCATATTAACTAACTATTAACGTATGCCACAAATAAAAGGTGGCATAGCCCTGCCAGGGATGCCATTTCCTTCCCAATTTTTCCAACTGTTTGGTGCTGGGTTTTTCTGATGCTCCCGTTCGGAGCTTAATAGCATGGTGCAAACCAACATCTTGCTGAGGAAACGCCTCCGGTCGTCTTAAGCATTTCATAGCCACATAATGCGCACTCCAGGGCCCAATTCCTTTGATCTCCAAAAGACGGGAGATAGCTGCTTCGGTAGGCATCCGTTGAAGAGATTCCAGATTTAAGGAACCGGTAACCATTTGCTGTGCAACATTCTGAAGATAGTTAGTTTTACTGGCAGAATACTGCCAATTTCTGAATTCATTCTCCGATATACCGGATACGGTTTGGGGATCCGGAAAGGTGTAATAGTGCTTGCCTTTCCAAAACAACTTACTTCCATAGGTTGTTACCAGTCGCTGCTTTAATCGGTAGGCAAAGCTCAAGTTTATTTGCTGACCAATCACCGACCAGCATAGAGCCTCAAATAAATCCGGAAAGCCTATCATGCGTAAACCCCTAAATTGCCTGGTCAAGTCCCCCATTAAAGGTTCCTCTGACATTTGAAGATAAAACGATTTCAGATCCCGGTCCAAATCGAACAGCATGGTAACATATTGGGTAGCGGCTTTTTCTGCAGCGGTTGTCCAGGCCCTATTCAAGCATCGCAATCCCATCATTTTTTCCCAACAAGCGATCTCAGTCAGATACAGTTGGCCTTCCAACTTCAATAACTTAATTACTTTGTTGGGATGGACCTCATGCAGGGATTCATAGGAATTCCGGTTCAAAAAATCCAGACAGTGTTCAAAGGAGAATGGGTCTGGCAAGGGTAACCAGATTTTCTTTTCAGTGTTTTTGTGAGATTCAGAAGTCATCCCTGTATTTTACTAACGCCCCATCCAGAACAGTACTATGGAAATGTATTCCCCTAGCCCGGGCCTGGCTCTTTAGGCGCTGCATCACTGTATAGCTGTATGAACCGTCAACAACCAAATTGTGGATGATCAAAGGGCGCGGCAAATCATTCAGATCAACCAGGGCATCATCTCTAAGAATCACCAGGTCGACAATCATGTCAGGCCCTCGTTCCATCCGAATTGGGGCATGAATCAAAAGTACAAGCTTTCCATCAAACATCCATGCCCGACACCCAGGCCCCTTGAACTCCGGAAGCAGAGCAGTCGAAGGCTTCAAGGAATTCATGGCCCGGTTGGGCGCAACGTTATGCACAATTTGTAAAGCAGAATCAGGTAAGCTGCTGACGGATTGATAATGGCCGTTTTGTATGAAGTCAATAGCGGTATGACCCTTAATCTGGTAGACTACCAATTGTCGTTCGCTACGCGATAGCTTCCAATGAATAAAGTCTAAGACTAACCATATACACCAGGTGAGTAAAAACAAGTTTAAATAAGCCCTTCTAAAGTTTCTGCATAAAAGAATGGTTACTACCAGCAGGAGATAAATTAGAATTAACTGATGGGGTTTGATCCATAGATCATCGATGGTAGAGCCCTGAAAAGATGCCAACCAACGATTGTATTGATGTGCAGTTTCTATCAAAAAGGATATGACCTTGCCTAACAAATGGGATATAACAGGTGAAAACGAAAAGCTCATGAATATAAATCCTGTGGAAACGATAAGAAACGTTAGCGGTATCAATACCACATTACCCAAAAGAAAATAAGTTGGGATCTGATGAAAATAGTAGACACTAAGAGGAAGTACCGCTATTTGAGCAGATAAACTGACGGTAATTAGATCCCTGAAATAACGCAATGGCCGATGACTTACCTTTATGTGTGTTGCCATTAAAGGCTGTAAATAAAGAATGCCGGCTAATGCCAGGTAAGACAATTGAAAGCCTACAGCGTACAGCTCATAGGGATCGACTATTAAAATAATGACTGCTGACAACGCCAATGCGTTAAAACTGTTTCCCTGGCGTTTCCATTGCTTACTTATGAGCAGCACCGAAAACATGATGGCGGCCCTCCTGGTGGCAGGGGCCATGCCGGTAATCAAGGCTATGGTCCAAAGGGAGATTAAGACAGAGAATAGCAACACCCATCTCAAGATCTTATGGTATCGCCAGGGGCCTAATAAATAAACCAACACGCCATAGATAATGCCCAGGTGTAAACCTGAAACCGCCAGTACGTGAATAGTCCCGCTCTTTGCAAAGGAATCTCTGACTTCCTGAGAGACCTTATAGCGGTTTCCAAGCAACATGGCTGAGGCGATTTCTTGGGCTGGTCCTGTATGCAGGTACTTTTTTATATGGCCTTGCAGATGTCTTCGCAAGTTGCTTATCTGCAAATAAAAATTATTAGGCTTTGCTGGTATTACCTGGATCATATCCTCTGATGAGATCCAGTGCTGCCATTGGATGCCTTGGCGCAAAAGGAACTGTCGGTAGTTGAATTGATGAGGATTGGCGGGTGGTTTGATCAGTTTCGGAGAGCCTTTGATCAATACCCGATCACCATATTGCAAAGGATCTTTAGCCTTGGGTCCCTGAAACCAAATGGCCCTATTAAGACGCCGGGAAGCTGAGCCGCCTGCGTGGATCTCAATAACCACCTCATATTGCAGGTATTTGGGGGTCTCTTTTATCAATTCCACTACCCTACCCCAGTAAAGATCGGTATTTTCAAGGGTGGTTTGAGGACGGTAATCGACCAAATTAACTCGTACCACCGCCCCCATAAAAATACTAATCAGCGCCAGAGCTCCCAAAAAAGAGCTCCACTTGGGGAAATCAATTCTCTTTATAATCAGAATTGACACCCAAAATGCACCAGAAAAAAACCACCATAACGGCCAAATGGGACCTTCCAGATCCACGATGGTGGACAGCCATACGCCAAATATCCACGGCAGGCTGAAACGCACGAATGGGAAAGGCAACCATGAAACCATTTACGATACCCACAGAGATAGGGGTTAACAGTCTCAAGAAAAAGTTCGCAGGAGTTTTTTTACGATTTATTAGCCTTATTGTAAGCCTGAATAATCCTTTTCACAATACGATGGCGAATGACATCCTTGGCATCAAGTTCTATAAACCCTATGCCTGGGGTATCTTTTAACACCTCGGCGGCATCGATCAAACCGGACCGCTGATTTTTTGGAAGATCGATCTGTGAACGATCGCCATTTACGATCATTTTGCTGTTGGGGCCCATGCGGGTGAGAAACATTTTCAACTGCATAGGAGTAGTATTTTGGGCCTCATCCAATAATATGAAGGCATTATTTAAGGTGCGGCCTCTCATATAGGCTAATGGAGCAATTTCAATGACCCGGTTGTCCAGATAGTACTGAAGCTTTTCCGCAGGGATCATGTCATCCAAAGCATCGTAAATGGGCCGCAGGTAAGGATCGATCTTTTCTTGAAGGTCACCGGGTAAAAACCCCAGGTTCTCTCCAGCTTCCACCGCCGGACGGGTAATAATGATCTTTTTAACTACCTTGGCCTTTAGCGCTTGAACCGCCAGGGCCACGGATATATAGGTCTTCCCGGTGCCCGCGGGACCGATGGCAAAAACCACCGGGTTCTTCTCCACGGTTTGTACCAGGCTAATTTGATTGGTCGTTTTAGGAACGATGCGCGTACCCTTAGTACCATACAATAAGACCTTATCTTCACCAAGATGTTTAGGTGGCTTCTCCTCTTCTTTTAGATAGTCCTGTACATTGTCTTGGGTTACTTTCCCGTATTTGTGGTAGTGATCCAGCAACATATTAAGAATATCGTTAATCTTGAGGATTTCAGGGGGTGTTCCCTTGATACGTATTTGATTTCCCCGAGAGATGATCTTGCTTTCGGGAAACGCGGTGGCCACCTCTTTGATGTTCGCGTTTTCCACTCCCAGAAAATCAATCAAGGACACATTGTCCAGAGTGATTATTTTTTCTACCAAATGCCAGTCGTTTATTTGTTTTCAAAGTTATCTAAAAGAAATAAAAAAATACCTAATTTTGCCAATCAAATGATACTCCTCCTTGCGGATGGCCTTAATTACCCTCACCTCAGATTTCGGAGAAAGTGACCACTACGTAGGAGCTGTCAAAGCGAGCATTTTAGGGGTGAATCATAACCTTTCCATCGTAGATTTAAGCCATAACATCCAGAATTTTGACTTGGCACACGGGGCTTTTGTACTGCGAGCCTCCTTCAGATCCTTTCCCAAAGGCACCGTTCATGTGGTAGCCGTTGACTCAATTGGCAACCGGGGAGATAAACAATTGGCGGTGCAACTAGAGGATCATTTTTTCTTAGTAACGGATAATGGACTGCTAGGGCTTATCAGTGATGCTGAACCTCAGGCTATAGTGGAATTGGCCTATGAAGGTGAAAAAACCAGCCCTTTTCCAGTGAGAGATATTCTAGGGCCTGCCGCAGCCCGTTTAGCGGATGGGATTGACATTCAAGAGCTGGGGAAACCAATTGAAGGCTATAAACGCATGCTGGGGCGGAAGCTACGGGCTACCAAAGAACAG
>JAOTYN010000118.1 GCA_029861825.1 Cyclobacteriaceae bacterium | reverse complement strand
TCATTTACATTATTGCGGTCGTTGTCGTTACCATCCAAAAAGACCATCATGGCATTATCCATGCAGATCTTAGTAGTTAAATCCCTGAAATTACCCAGGGAATAGTATCGAAATAATTCGTTTTGATGGCATAAAGCTTGTCCGCTGCCTACAACCTCTTCCTTAGTTGTAAAATGTGTATGATAGAAGAAGGCCATTTTTTCAGTTATGGATCGTCCGGATCTTACCATTTGGTCCAACCACCAGCTTTTGAAGGTGTCGTAATCCACTGGTGGTGCGGGCACCGGCGTAGCTTGAAATAATTCAGCTATCGCTTGATCTGCGGTACGACCGGCAAAGGCGTTAATGTCTTGGCGGTTGGGCCCGAAGGTGGCTCGCCTAAGTAAATGGGCTGCCCTTCTTGGACCTAATGTTCCGGTAATGGGATTTAATGAAGCCATAGAATACAGTTTCTGGTTGCACTAAACATTCACAAACTACTCCAGGATATCAACAGATGAGTAGCTTTAAAAAATATGAATAATCTAATTTCAAATAGGATTGACATTAGAATTCAAAAAATCATTCATAGAATATCAGGAAGTATGCCAGAAATGCTTTTTAAATCTTAATCGACTGATAATCAGCAACTAAAACATTTTCGATTAAAAAAGTACTTCCGGGGAATCCCAGAATGATAAAATCAGGTACCAATATGATAATAATTTGAGCCTTAACATATTGTTCTTTTTCCAAGAACTTACATATGCAAGGACCGGCTGGAGTTGAAGTTTTGGGATGGAATCGACATTTTCATCCCTAAAGTATCTTTCTAGAGATTGCCCTCGAGCACCTTGGCCAGGAGTTTCAGGGTTATTAAGTAAGTGGGTTTTACTCCCACAGCCCCCAGGCTTCCTGAAGCCAGGGTAGAGCCTGTTACCAGTGGATTGTCAGAGGCATAGTACGCATAGCGCAGGGTGATATCTTCACCAATGCTTTTTCGTACTCTGGAGGCGGCTTGTATGGCTTTTTGATAGTGAGCTCCTTCCATTTCCAAACCAATACATTTCCAGCTACTATTGCGGAAGTACTGAAGTATATCACGATTTTGCAGAGAGGTGCCCAGAACGGTGATCATAGGACCGTTAAAGACCCGTACATCATCATTTTCAAAGTCCTCTGGTTTTAAGGCATTTTCAATGGGGTAGTTATCGGCAGTACCCTCATAAATGTGGGCATCCGGGATCATAATATCTCCCTTACCCCCGCTGAGGATTCCGGCTTTTCCCATTATGGAAATGGAGCTGATGGGCATAGGGATATTCCCGGAAGCTGCTTCCACGGGTCTCAGCAGTTCGTCCATGATCTCGTATGCTTGCTCTCCAAAGGCGTAATCCAAAACCAGGATAACAGGCTTGTGGGATTTCAGATAGTCTTCGTCGAAATGTAATTCCGGTGATAGTTTGCCCAAGTCCCATTTGGCAGTATTGATAATTTGAACGGAAATATTGGTGCCTGAAGGATCGTCCAAAAATTTAACGCCGTGCTCCAGGGCATAGCTGCGGACCTTTTCATTCCAGGAGGAATGTTTGGAATTACTGAGTAGCAAAGCGGTCTCTTCAATACTCTTCCAACCCCCAGGTATGCGTTTTAATGCTGCATAGGCATACACGCTATTCAAGATGCCGTGCAAGTTGGCGCTGATCACATGAATGGGTTGCTCCAGCAACTCATTACTTGACAAATACTCCTTGATCTGACGGGCCCACCTTTCACCGTAAATATGATGTCCAATGCGTTCTCGCAAAGTCGCGGTAAAACTAATGCTGCGATCCTTCTCCTCCAGGGATTCTTCCAGGGCTACTTTCCCCAACCAGTACACCACGTGAAACAAACCGTGATGCACTTCACTATCTTCAAAACGATGGTAGGTCTTCTCCGTTTCTTCAAAGGTACGACCCAGTATGGTACTCAAATAGCTGAAGGCCAATTCCCGGTTATCGTCGTTGATGGTCACTCCCCCTTCTACGATACGCTCCATCTTTACCCACTCTCGGGTCTTATCCCCTTTTTCGTCCAAGGCCCGATTCTTGATCTTCTCCGCCTCAATATACAGGAAGGTCAAATGAGTCAGTATATCGTAGATCTCCGAGCGCCCGCGAGTGATCTCTATGAACATTTGCTCCTCATCTATGCGATAGCAATTCCGTCTCCTTTTCGCAGGAATGATCACATCAAAGTTAGAAGCTCCATAACCTTCTTCTGAGGTTAGCTTTACAAACCTGCATTCCTCAATACCTCGAGGCAAGCGCTCGATCACGTACAGCAAACCTTCCAACTCCACTTTATCGGGGTCGGTAATGCTCCCGTATATTTCCGGACTTAGGGTAAGCAATGCCTGTCTTATTGCAGTTCCGGAAACTCCAAAAGGTTTGTAATATCCACGGTTGAACAAGTGCCTCATTACAATGTAGAGTCGCTCTATGGCAGCGCGTGACTCCTGGGCTCTAGTCCTTTTTACCTGGATAATGGACATATATTTTTTTATTGTTACAGGGATGAAGTAATTTGGGCAGTAAATATAGCCGTTTAATAATAGAGATTATGAACATAAAGGGAAAAATACTGGAGTTGCAGGACACGGTACAGGTTAAGGAAACTTTCCGTAAACGGGAGTTTGTTTTGGAGTATTCCGAAAACCCACAATACCCTGAATTCATCAAATTTGAACTGATACAGGACAAGTGCGACCTGTTGGATGATCTGCAAGCTGGCCAGGAGGTAGAAGTTTATTTTAACTTGAAGGGAAGGAAATGGACCGATCCGCAAGGGCAGGTTAAGTACTTCAATTCCTTGCAAGCCTGGCGTATCGACCCAGCGGACGAAATGGCATCCAGCGATCCGGGTCAATCGGAGGAGCCCGCCTGGACGAGTGGTGAGGAAGGTGCAGATGACGACTTGCCATTCTAATTTTACAGTCCGTTACAATTTTTGACATTTGCTGTTAAAACCCTTTAAAATGCCCATTTATAGGGGTTTTTATGCTTTGATGTACTTAGTAGCATAACCACTCCGCTTCTGATGTGAACTTTTTAGCACCAATTTTGTCCAGGTGTACATAAAAAGTCTCACATCATGAAAACAAGAACTTTACTGATAGCAATTATTGCCTTTGCTGCAGCTTCTTGTTCCAGCGGCAAGAAGCAGTTTGAGAGAGGCAATTATCGGGAAGCTTTACATCAGGCCATAAACCGGTTGCAAAGCAGCCCCAACAATAAAAAAGCCACGGAAACTTTGGCCAGGGCTTACCCCATGGCGTTGAAGTATTACCTTAGGCAGATCGATAACAAACTGGAATCCCATGATCCTCACCAGTGGGAATGGGTGGTGGTCCATTATCAAGACCTCAACAGGGTTTATGAGGCAATCCAAAGGTCCCCTGCAGCTCTTCGGTGGGTACCTAATCCGCAACCGTTTTACAGGGAGCTAAAAGAGGCCCAATCCAAGGCTGCTGAAGTGCGCTATCAATGGGGAGTGGAGGCCTTGAACCGCCAGAACAAGGCCGATGCCCGCTTGGCTTTTGAGCATTTTGAAGTGGCGCAGAATATGATACCGGGTTACCGGGATGTACACCAGAAAATGGACGAAGCCTGGGAACAGGGGACCGTTAAAGTACTGGTGGACATGGTACCGGTATCGTCCCGACACTATCGGGTTGATGCTGATTTCTTTCAACAAGCCATCAGTCGATACTTGAACGATTTTGAGTCCACTCGGTTTGTTGATTTTATTACTGAAGAGGATCCTCTGGCTTCCCGTCATTGGGATCAGATCCTAAAGGTGCAATTCGAAGATTTCGTGGTGGGTCACACCCATTCCAAACATCGTCAAAAACGCCTGAGCCGGGACAGCGTATCGGTGGGCAGCGTAACATTGGAAGATGGGTCTGTGAAGGAGGTGTACCAGACGGTTTATGCCACTTTGAATCTCTTTAGCAAAGAAGTGATATCCGATGGTTTGGTCAGCATGCAGGTTATTGATGCTGCCAATGGAGGGGTTTTGCACCATCAGGAATTTCCGGGTTCTTTTACCTGGGTTTCAGAGTGGGGCCATTTCAACGGTGACGAACGGGCGTTATCGAAAAAGCAGGTACGTCTGTGTCAGCGACGTGAGGAACTGCCACCGCCGCCTCAGGCTTTGTTCCATGAGATCACAAAACCCATACACCACCAGTTAACCAGGCAGATAAGCCATTTATACGGGGTGTACTAATAAGAAGGCCGGTATTTTGCCGGCCTTTTTAGTTGGCGAAGTTCAGCTCGGCGGTGCTCTTATCGAACATGGTTTGTACCTTGTGCAAAAGGACTATCTCGGCAATGATGGCCGGAAATATCAATACCAGACCCACAAAAGCGGTGATGATCACTACGAAGCTGACCCCCACGGCGATTTCCAAGATCGCAGCGACCTTGGCAGTGTTACCCACGGTCGATTCAGTCCTGGCCAGGCCAATGCCGAAGAATATTCCGGCAAATCCCAAACTCATCAAATGCATGATGCCCATGGCCTCGGTAGACCAGGAGTGGAAATTTAAGGTAACCAGGTCATATCCATAA
Source organism: Cyclobacteriaceae bacterium (assembly GCA_029861825.1). Lineage (GTDB taxonomy): Bacteria > Bacteroidota > Bacteroidia > Cytophagales > Cyclobacteriaceae > JAJCYK01. The sequence goes on along the minus strand of JAOTYN010000118.1, from coordinate 5,546 downwards.
AGAACGATTATGAGCAACATGATCAAATATGAGGATATGGTCAGTATACTTTGATTGAGTTTTCGTCCCAGTGAGGAAAAGGCCCGGAAAAACAGGATCGAGGATAGTATTATCCCCACCGAAACCAAGACATAGATGATGCTCGCGGCACTGTCCAGGCTGTCGGTATACCGCCAGACGCCCATTATGACGTCGGGGATGGTTAGTAGAAAGTAGATTATTCCGCCAATCCAACCCCATCTGGCATGTTGTGCCATAGTCCGGTCGCTGGGAGCGCTAACAAAATTGAGATCCCACCAGGATTTTTTCTGTTCGGCCTGTGTAGCGGCCACTTCCGTCCAGAAGTCGTAATTCAATTGTTCGGAAATTAACTTCAAGGTATACGCCCGGGGATTTACCTCCCCGTTTTCAATACGTTGCAGGCTGCGGATATTTATATTACAGGCTTGACACAATTCCTCCTGGGTCAGACCCTTTATTTTTCTAAGAGAAGCGATTTTTTGCCCGAGTTCAGGTTGTTTCATAAAGTAAATTTGGATTCCCTATACTAATATAGCGAAGCATAAGGAATTTTTGTTTACGGCATTAACCCGGCATTTGAGGTATTTACCCTCAGGACCTTTTTTTAGGGCCTTTTTTGGATCTGTGAAAATTATCTTTTTGAGGACGTTGAGGGTTGGATTTGGACCGGGGTCCGGGACCCAATTGTTCGGGAAGTTGTCCTTTAGAAATGCTTCGTCCGATCAGCTTCTCTATTTTTCGAAATTTATATTGGTCGTCTGGGTTGATCAGTGTTATTGCAGTGCCGGTTGATTCCGCGCGGGCGGTACGGCCAATACGATGAACATAATCTTCAGCGTCTCTGGGTACATCGTAATTTATGATCAACCCGATATCTTCAATGTCTATCCCTCGCGAAACAATATCCGTAGCTACCAACACATTGATCTGACGATTGCGAAACCCCAGTAAAACTTTTTCACGTTCGGACTGGTCCAAATCAGAATGTATGCTACTCACGGAAAATTTCAGATCTTCCAAGGCTTGTTGTATCTGCTTTACACTTCTCTTGGTAGAACAAAAAATTAAGACACTGGAAACCTGCTTGGCAGTTAAAAGATGTTCAATAAGCGGCACTTTTTGATTGTCAAAGGTATTGAATGCGGCCTGAAAAACCCCTTCAGCTGGTTTGGATATAGCAATGTTGATCTGAGCCGGATCAATCAGGATCTTCTTGGCCATAGTCCGGATCTTTGGAGGCATGGTGGCGGAAAACAGCAAGGTTTGCCTCTGCTTGGGCAACTTGCTGGCTATTCGCATAATGTCCTCAAAGAAGCCCATATCCAACATACGGTCGGCCTCATCGAGAATGAAGTGCTTAAGGTGGCTTAGATCAACATAACCCAAGTTCAGGTGCTGGATAAATTTACCTGGCGTGGCAATGATAATGTCAGCTCCTTTTAGCAGGGCCTTCTTTTCCCGTTCAAACGATGCCCCATCCCGACCGCCATAAATGGCGATTGAACTAACTGGCGTAAAGTAGGCAAATCCCTCTAATTGCTGATCGATCTGTAAGGCCAGTTCCCGGGTGGGGGCAATGATCAAGGTATTGATATGTTGAGGGCTTTCCTGAGCGATATGCTGAATTACCGGAAGCAAATATGCGGCAGTTTTACCGGTGCCGGTCTGGGCACATCCAATAATGTCCCGGTGATCCAGTAATATGGGAATAGCCTGCTCCTGGATAGGAGTGGGTTTTTCAAAGCCCATGGCTTCCAGACTTTGAATAATACTGGTATCTAGAGCAAAATCCTCAAATTTCATTTTTTTCTAAAATGGTTATTTTTTCTATTCGATCTCCGACTTGGAGTTTGTGGACCACCTCCATGCCCTTGACTACCTGGGCAAAAATGGTATAGCGACCATCTAAATGGGGAGTAGGGGAGTGGGTGATGAACCACTGACAACTTTCAGTATCCTTACCTGCCGAAGCCATCCCCACGGATCCGGTCTGGTATTTTGACGGTCCCAATTCCGATCTTAAAGTTTGTTCTGTACTGCCCCAGCCATCGCCCCGAGGGCACCCGCCCTGAGCTACGAAATTGGGGACTACCCGGTGAAAGGATTTACCTTCATAAAAGCCGTCGGCCATAAGCTCTAAGATAAAGGCAACCGTGCCTGGGCTTTGCTCCACCAACATCTCCATGATAATTTCACCCCTATCAGTGTTTATGCTAACTAATTGGTCCTTGGGAATGTTTTGAACCCGGTCCCAGTCAATGGGATTGGCATGTGACAATTCCACGGGTATCACGGCGGTGGAGTCTTTAAGATAATTAACGGTTTTTTGAAGCTCCAGGTAGGTTTCAATATCCCGTGGAAGTACCAGTTTTTGCATGGCTTGTTCCAGGAATTCCAAGTTTTCAAATTGATCTTTGTAGGCCATATCGGGATTCCGCAGAGCTTGAGCGGCGATTCCCACCATAGCGACGTCCCCAGACTCTATGGCTCTCTGATAAATGCCGGCAAAATCATCTTTCAAAGCCTCATCAAATTGTGGATGCCCATTGATCTTCAAAAGACCGTTGATAGCAGTGGTGGTAATGATTGCAGGGTGATCTCCAAATAATATCCCCGCCAAAAATGCGTGATTGTAGGGGTTCTCGGCCAAGGCTTGCAGGTAATGGGCTTTGTAGTACGCGTTGACCGTGTTGTCCAAACGGTCTTGGATTTTCGCTGTCAGGCCGGATTTAACACTGGCATGCTTTAGGGCGGCTCCTAGCAGTGCAGCGGATACTCTTTTATCCGTAACGAAATCGGCCAGGATCTCTAAAGTATCGGTCATCTCGGCTCCGCCAAAATCCTGAAAGAGGTTGACCGCAGTCAAGGCCACCATAGCGTGGGAGTCTTTTACAGCTGCCAATAGTTCTTCGTTTTCTGTGACATTAGGTAGCGCGCTGAGTCCCCTAATGGCATTTATGCGCACTCGGTAATCAGGATCTTGCGAAATCAGTGCGGTCAACTTAGATTCGGATACTGGACCTGTTTTGCCAAGTGCAAGTGCTAACGCCATACGTACTTCTGGCAGGGGGTCATTACTGGCAGCCTGGATCTCTTTCGCATAATCGGAAAGTTGTAAGTTCCTGGTCCTGGCTAAATAATGGGCCGCACCCAGACGTGCTTGATCGTGCTCACTGCTCAACAATGATACCACCTTTCGCAAAGCGTCAGGGGATTGTAGTCCCTTTAATCCGCAACGATAGATACCCCATGCCAATCCTGTTTCTACTCGAGTATCGCGGGGTGTCCATTGTGAAAGAAACCATAGACCCTGTTCATTGCTGCATTTCCCTAGTGCTTCTAAAAGCTGGTTTTTGACAGAAATTGTGTGCTCCTGGGAGATCCTGCCAATTAATGCATCCTGAACGTTAATATCATAAAGTTGCCCCAGGGCATAGGCAGCAGCTCCTCTAACCGTCTCCGAAGGGTCCTCTAATAAAGACACCAGGTCTTGACCTGCAGCCATGTCTTGTACAGAGGCATAAGCCTCCGCCGCCGCCGCTCTCAAAATACTGTCTTCATGAGTGAGGAAGGTCTGGAGTTGGGCGCTCCGTTGATCCTGATATTGGAAGATTTCCCGTATTTGGGGATACTGGAACTTATTATTGACCTCCGGAGGTGCTGTTGGAGCAGCACATTGGATCAATAAAAGAGCAACAACGAAATGAAAGGACCTTCTCATAGAAGGGGGCAAGTTAACTAATCAAAAGAATATTCACCGTAAATAGGGAAATGATCGGTGTATTTCACTTTCCTCAAAGTTTGGAACTTTTTTATTTCAAGGTCCTCACTATAAAACTGATTATCGATCCGTAGAAAAAAAAGTTTACCGTTAAAGGTGAAACCAAATCCCTTGCCGGCATTTTCAAAAGAGCTGTGTAAATACTTCTTAAGCTTTTGATAGGAGTAGCTATAGGGTACGTCATTAAGATCGCCTGTAAGTATAACCGGGTAGGGTGATCCTTGAATATGATCGCAAAGTTTATCAATCTGGGCTGCCCGTTGACTGAATCCGTAGCGCAATTGAGAGAATAGCTCTCCCAAGTTTTGCGAAAAATTCTCGCTGTTCGAATTGGTCAATTGGTTTTCATCTATGCTCATAGACTCCAAATGAACATTATAAATCCGGACTGTATCCGACCCCAAGTTTAAATCTGTAAAAAGGATGTCGTTCATAGAATGTCGGGTAATGTCCAGACTTCCTTGATCAATGATGGGATGTTTGCTAAAAATGGCCATGCCAAATTGTGCTCCAATCTGATTAGTAGCCTTTGGTTGGAAATGGAAGTGGGGATAATCCTTGCTCAGTATTTCCAGCGTATTGAATATTTCAGAATTTGGTTCGTAGTAGAACTCTTGCAGGCACAATACATCGTCGTCCCGATTTATGGTCCATTGAATAGTGCTCTTGGATATTTCAAAATTCTTATTAAGGTGACTATATACGTTGAACACCCGCACATTATAGGATAACACGGACAAAGAACCTTCACCTTCAATCGGACCGTGTAAAGAAATGGTACGACTCAGGAAAAGCAGCCCCACTGCCAGAACCGTTATCGAATACCAGATTTTATTTGAAGGCTTTATTACAAAGTACACCAAAAAGGCCAGGTGCATTATAATAACCAGTGGAATAAGCAGCGATAGTACCCCTGTTAACCAAAAAAATTGCGGAGTGATGAAAATGCTGGCAAAAATAATCAGGCTTATCACCCAGAAAATTCGAAATATAAACTTGCTCAAATTAGCCTGTCAGTTTAAAGCCCCTAATATACCATAAAGCTCAGGGAAGTTCTTTAAATTTGCCCCAAACAATTTGTATCCAATGAAAAACAATCCACTTCTTTTACTTTTTTGTTCGTTGGTAATAGGCAGTTGCACAAATGCCGAGCAAGAACAATTGGAGCATTTGCAAAACGAAGTATTAGCCGTTCACGATGATGTAATGCCTCAAATGGGGAGGTTAAATGAACTGAAAACCTCCCTGATGGAAAAAAATGAAATGCTGAAGGCATCAGCTGATTCCACAGTAATAGACCAGGTGATCCTCAATGACCTGCTTATCACTAAATTGGATCAATCTCATGAGGGCATGATGGCTTGGATGAGGCAATTTGAACGGATTGACGAGCAAAGAGAAGTACCCGAAAACAGGCAATATCTTGAGGACCAGATGCAGATGATCCAACAGGTGAAGACCGATATGGATCAGGCTATTCAGTCGGCAGAGCAGGCTTTGACAGAATAGTTCTGCAAGACTTGTTGACTTTCTCAACCTGCTGTGGGGTGATAATATCGGTTTCGTCTCCCCAAGCGGTGGTAATATAAGTCATGATTTCCGCAATTTGCAGGGAGGTCAACTGTCTGTTGGGCGGCATGGGTAAGTTATAGGATTTACCATTAACCACGATTTCCTCAGAAAGCCCTTTATAGGTGATGCAAATAGCCCTGGGTATATCCTCCAATAAATAATCTGCAAAAGC
>JAOTYN010000537.1 GCA_029861825.1 Cyclobacteriaceae bacterium | reverse complement strand
AGAGATCCCTCCATATTAAAGAGAAGTTTCTTACCATCGGGCATCCAATTAGGGGCTTCAAAGCGGCCGTCCTGCTCAAAAATAATTTTCCTTCGTCCGTCAAAAACATTGATCGTCTCCAGGCGGCATCCCAACCAACCCCCTTCCCTAGGATTATAATCATCAGGTACCGGCCTATCGATACGGACATTCCAAATTTGAGCCTCTTCCAGGACATTTTCCTGATGTGCACAAATGAACAAACCTGCTAAAACGGTATCTGGCAGATGCTCCAAAGAGTGTGATCCGATGGTTTGTAAAGGTTCTCCCCAGTGGGCTGCTCTCATGGTTAGTTTCTTACCCTGGCGCTCCAGCTGGAGGATCCCGTAAAATTGTTTGGGACTATATATCTGATCCTGTGGATCTCTCATGAAAGCACCGCGCAGTCCCCGCCATTGACCCACTGTTAATCCGTCTCCATGCAAGGTAGCGCTGAAATGGGCCGCCTGTTCATCTTCGGACTCTCTGATCATCCAGCCTATCTTCCGGTGGGGATCACTGCCCTGCCCTTGAAAAGCAAAATTAGCGGTTAGGATAAAGTCACCGCTGATTTTATTGTAGAGGTAACGGAACTCATCCCGATCGAACCAAATATTGTAGCCTCCTCCTTTTAAGGTGTAGGTTTGAGTAGTTTCATCGAAATAAGCGGATCCTGCATTTTTTGGATTACCGATGTCCTGGTTAAATTGAAATACACCTACTGAATTGCTTTGGCTGTAAAGCATGGTTGTTAAGAATAAGCACGTTAGAACCAGCACAGTTTTCATAATACCGCATATTTGACCTGACATCAATTTATGGGTTTTTGCCGATTTATTTAAATTACTGGCACAGAAGAACGCGGCCCATAGGAACTCCGAATTGCAGTTGGAGAAATTTGACCAGGTCAGTCTTCCCTCCAAATGGATTTTATTGAGGTCAATTTACCTTTGACGATCTCTGCATCTCCTTCTTCACTGATTAACCGGATAGCATGGTAATTGGAATCAGGAAAAAAGACGTCCGTAAGCAGCACCTCTCCTTGGTCGGCAAATACCTCCACAGACGAAACGTCAAGGAATAATTTCAAATTAATATGGGGACTTTTAGATATTCTTGGAGCAGTATGCACCCCCGAAAATTCATTAGAGAAACCCGACTTGCCAGAAGCCGTACGATCTATGAAAAATTCATCTCGTCGTCCATCATACCCAACCAACAAACGCTGATTTTCTACATTGCTCATCTCGATTAGGAATTTACCCGCTTCCCCCGTTGAAATAGTAAGCTCCAGGAGACACCTATCTATTTCAGTTGAGGTCCCGATAACCAGCTCTTCTCCCCTTGCCAATGTCTGAGGCTTCAATTCTACACTTTCTCCCAGAATATTTCTTATCTCCTCCACCGGTTTAGTAACCAGTCTAAGACCGGCTTCTGTGTTTTTCAATTCAAGGGTGCGCGGAAGGGTCATCGCGCTGCGCCAGCTATCTGTTGGAACCACTTGTGCGTATTTCCAATTACTCATCCAACCCAAGAAGATACGGCGGCCATCTTCTTCCGGGATATCCGACCAGGTTACCCCTGCATAATTATCACGGCCATAATCCAACCATAGGACTTGCTCCTTGGGATTTTTATTTGTAAAGGTCTTGCCGTCAAAATTACCCACAAAATACTGAGTCCCGGAACCGCCATTTGGAGCGCCATCGCCCAGGCTTACGATCATTACCCACATTTCCTCACCAGTGTCGGTCATCAAAGGAAATAGATCCGGGCATTCCCAAACTCCACCATGACTGCCCTGGTCATGGCCGAATTCACTCACCAATTCCCAATCTTTGAGATTATTAGAGTTATAAAGCCTTACATGATCAAAAGCCGTTAATACCATCACCCATTTTTGAGAAGGCTGGTACCCTATCACCTTAGGATCGCGGAAATCCTTGATACCAGGGTTGGGTATTACTGGGTTACCTCCATATTTAGTCCATGTACGACCTTTATCATTGCTGTAGGCAATTCCTTGGGTTTGGAAGTCATTATCACCAGCTCTTTCACCTTCTATCTTGTGGTAGGTGAAAATTGCTACCAACGGAGGATCATTTCCGGCTCCAAATTCCGAGGTGTTTTTCCAATCAACCACTGCGCTGCCGGAGAAAATATAGCCCAAGGCATCTGGATATAAGGCGATAGGCAGATGCTCCCAATGAATCAGGTCCGTACTTACGGCATGATCCCAGTGCATGGGACCCCAGACGGTACTGTCGGGATAATATTGGTAAAACAGATGGAATTCATTTTCATAGTAGACCATGCCATTGGGGTCGTTCATCCACATGCGCTCTGGTGAGAAATGAAACTGTGGACGATGTTGTTCTTGAAAATATGGTTGAAAGGATTGGTCTGTTTCTTCTTGGATTTTGTTAGTACCAGATTCCCGGCAAGCGACGAACAGCAAACCAGTGGTGATCATTATTATAGTGTACAAATGCCTTTTGGTAATACGGCAAATCATTGTGGCTTGATATTATTTGGAAGCTTTAAATATAGGCAAGTAATCCCCAAGAATGAAATAGTCAAATTTTAAGGGAACCAGGTTAAATGATCAACAACTTAGTATTATATATAATTAATAATAGTATTAAGGCGGGGGTCCCCCCGTCCCTCCCCTTCTCCATAAAGCTCGGGCGAGCTCTGAAGGCTTTT
>JAOTYN010000536.1 GCA_029861825.1 Cyclobacteriaceae bacterium | reverse complement strand
ATGCCCATTGAAGAGGACGAGCCCTGGAAGGATCAGGACGACCAGATCAAATATATTCCCCTACAGGCGAAAGACGGTGATCTGGCCATCTTTCTGCAAAAGGGTGCTTTGGAGATTATGTATGAAGGGGAGAAATACTTTATCGTAGGGCAAAGTTCCATATTAATGCTGGAACGAGAGAAAGATCTATGATCAGCTTTTTTGCCATTGCAAAAACTCCTTAGCGAAATACGTTAGGATTATATCAGCCCCCGCTCTTTTAATGGCCGTTAGAGATTCTACCATGGTAGCTTCACCATCCAACCAATTATTGCCCGCGGCAGCTTTAATCATGGCGTATTCGCCGCTTACGTTATAAGCTGCAACAGGCAGATTACTATGCCGCCGGATATCACTGATCACGTCCAAATAAGCCAGAGCCGGTTTTACCATTAAAAAGTCCGCACCTTCTTGTTCATCCAATTGTGCTTCCCTTAGTGCCTCCCGGCGATTGCGGGGATCCATTTGATAGGTTTTCTTATCGCCCTCCTTGGGTGCGGAATCCAGAGCATTGCGGAAAGGTCCGTAAAAGGCGCTGGCATATTTTGCGGTGTAGGACATTATGGAAACATTTTGATGCCCATTATCGTCCAGTAATTGTCGAATAGCCATGACCCTGCCATCCATCATGTCCGACGGCCCGATAATATCTGCACCGGCCTGGGCTTGGGCCAAAGCCATATTGGCCAAAATGTCAAGGGTCTCATCATTGACTATTTCTCCATTGCGTACTAAACCATCATGACCATCGGAGCTGTAGGGGTCCATGGCCACATCGGTCATAATGGTCAATTCCGGGAACTCCTTTTTTAATGATCTCAAAGTTGATAAATAAAGACCTTGTTGGTTAGTAGCTTCCGTAGCCTGGGGGTCTTTCAAGTAGTCTTCAATACAGGGAAACAAGGCCACAGATTGCAATCCTAAGGAGAGACATGATTCTATCTCCTTTAGCAAGGAATCCGCAGAAAGCCGGAATATACCGGGCATGGAGTCCACCGGAACCTTGAGGTTTTCGCCTGCTTGTACGAAGAGTGGAAAAATTAAGTCAGAAGACCTCAGATAGGTCTCCGCCACCATTTCACGCACTACGGCTGATTTTCGATTTCTTCGGGGTCTTTGAAGCATAGACCTGTAAATTACGGAAATTCCCTAAAACCAAAGCCGGGATCGTCCCGGAAGGTATTATTGGTTAAAGTTAAAGATCGTTTGTTCTATTATGGAACAGCAGTCACCCAGTTGTTCTTCGGTCATCACCAATGGCGGCGCAAACCTGATGATATTCCCATGGGTTGGTTTGGCCAGTAAGCCGTTATCCCTCATGGCCAGACAGATTTTCCAGGCTGTATCGCTCTCCGGGGAATCATTGATCAACAAGGCGTTCAACAAACCTTTCCCCCTTACATTGGTGATCAAGTCGCTTTGTGAGACAAGATTCTCCATACGCTCCCTAAAGATTTCTCCTAAATGCGCAGCATTGGCGGTCAGGTTCTCATCCTTTACTACATCCAAAGCGGCCATGGCAACTTTAGCGGCCATAGGATTCCCCCCAAAAGTGCTTCCATGTTGTCCTGGACGCATTACCTCCATGATATGATCGTCAGCCAGCACTGCGGAAACCGGGTAGGTACCTCCCGACAGGGCCTTACCCAATATCAGAATGTCTGGTTTTACTTGTTCATAATCACAGGCCAGCAACTTTCCGGTTCGAGCTATGCCTGTTTGTACTTCATCTGCCAATAAAAGCACTTGGTGCTTGGCACATAAGGCTGCAGCTGCACTCAAGTAGCCTTCATCGGGCACATTCACTCCTGCTTCTCCCTGGATGGGTTCCACTAAGAAGCCCCCTACGTCTCCATCTTCCAGGGCTTCCTCCAGAGCTTCCAGATCATTATAGGGTATCTTGATAAATCCTGGGGTATAAGGTCCAAAGTTGTCCCGGGCGTCAGGATCACCGGAGAAAGAAATTATGGTGGTGGTCCTCCCGTGGAAGTTTTGATCGCACACTATGATCTTGGCCTGCTCAGGGGTAACCGCTTTCTTTTCATAGGCCCATTTGCGACATAACTTAATCGCAGTTTCCACCGCCTCCGCTCCCGTATTCATGGGAAGTACTTTGTCGAATTGGAAATATTCGGTTATGTACTTTTCATAGGTGCCCAGCAAATCATTGTAAAAGGCCCGAGAAGTCAACGTAAGGATCTCAGCTTGCTGCTGTAAAGCCGAAACAATACGGGGATGGCAATGACCCTGATTTACCGCGCTATAGGCAGATAGGAAGTCGTAATATCGTTTGCCCTCTACATCCCATACAAACACTCCTTCTCCGCGGGTCAACACCACTGGTAACGGATGGTAGTTATGTGCCCCATGCCGATCTTCCAGAGCCATGGCTTGCTGGCTGGAGGTAATAGTATTTATCATATTTTCTTACTTTTGGGTTTGGTTCAAATTTACACATTTAGCCCTTGTCGAAGAAACGAAAACCTCACAATCCCTGGCTGCCTTTGGAAAAAGGGGATTTCTATTACAATGAAAAGGGGCTACTGGTGTTTACCGCTCAATACTTGACAAAGCGAGGTTATTGCTGCGAAAGCGGATGCCGGCATTGTCCATATGGGTTTGAAGCCCCCAAAAAGGGAGATAATTAAATTATAAGGGCCTTTTTGATTTGCATTTTTTTTTCGATATTT
>JAOTYN010000535.1 GCA_029861825.1 Cyclobacteriaceae bacterium | reverse complement strand
CCATGTTGTGGAAAGTGATGAGTACGATTATGTGTGGCAAACAGGACCGGAAATGCAGGTACTGGATAATGTCAACCACTCCGACGGACGTATTGATAAACATCGGGCAGGAGATCTCTATGATTTAATATCCTGCCGGTTTGTCACTGCTAACCCCGCTAATCAGTGGAATAAAGCCCGCTTAATCTCCAAAGACGGTAAGGTCAGTCATTGGCTAAACGGTTACAAACTAGTAGAATTTGAAATGCACAACCAAAATTGGGACGAAATGGTCGCCAATTCAAAATTTAAAGACATGCCAGCATTTGGCAAAGCCAAGGGAGGTCATATTGCTTTACAAGATCATAACGACCAAGTTTGGTATAGAAATATAAAAATTAAACAACTGTAATATTTAGAATGAGATATTTTGTTTCACAGTTCATGGCCCTGGTCATATTTATGGGAGTGGTGAGCTGTCAAGGTCCTGCGAAGAGAGAGAAAAAAGTATTGGTATTCAGCAAAACGGAGGGATTTCGACATCAGTCCATAGAGGTGGGCATTCAGGCTATCAAAGATATGGGTAGCGCTGAAGGGTTCCAGGTTGACGCCACGGAAAATGCCGCTGCTTTCGATGAAGAAAATCTCAGTCAGTATGCAGCGGTAATATTTTTGAGCACCACCGGGGATGTTTTGAACTACCAGCAGCAATCCCACTTTGAGCGTTATATCCAAGCCGGTGGGGGATATGTCGGTATTCATGCAGCCGCAGATACCGAATACGACTGGCCCTGGTACGGAAAGCTGGTGGGAGGTTACTTTGAAAGCCACCCCAACAATCCCAACGTGCGGGAAGCAACCTGCCACGTAGTGGATCACAGCCATTTGGCTTCCGATTCCTTGCCGGACTCTTTCCAGAAGGTTGATGAGTTTTATAACTACAAGGATATCAATCCCCATATAAACGTGCTGGTCACTATAGACGAATCTACCTATGAGGGCGGAACCAATGGTGATAATCATCCTATGGTTTGGTACCACGAATACGATGGAGGAAGGGCGTTTTATACAGCATTTGGTCATACCGATGAGACCTACAGCGAACCTTTGTTCCTGGATCAGCTAAAAGGAGGGTTGGAGTACGTAATAGGAGATGCAGCACCCTTAGACTTTGCCCTGGCTCGTTTTGAATCCCTACCGGAGCCAAACCGATTTACTAAAGTGGTCTTAGGCTATAATCTGAATGAGCCTACTGAAATGGCCGTTTTACCGGATGGCCGGGTATTATTTTTGGAGCGCAAGGGTAATGTAAAACTCTATAAGCCCGACATTGATAGCACCTTAGTCATTCAAAAGTTTGATTGCTATTTCGGAGCTGGAACCCAACCCAGGCATGAAGATGGCATGTTGGGATTGGCCCTGGATCCTGATTTTGAGGAGAATAACTGGGTTTATATCTTCTATTCGCCTAATAAGGGCAAACCTGTGCAAAACCTTAGCCGATTCGAATTTCGGGACGATAATCTGGTGATGGAAAGCGAGGTTGTAGTGCTAGAGGTACCGGTGCAAAGAGAACAATGTTGTCATACCGGGGGTTCTTTAGCCTTTGGCCCTGACGGCAATTTATTCTTGTCCACCGGCGATGATACCAATCCTTTTGAATCCGACGGGTATAGTCCCAGCGACGAGCGGCCGGGTCGCGGGCCCTGGGATGCTCAGAAAAGCTCCAGCAATACCAATGATCTACGGGGAAAGATCCTGCGGATCACCCCCCAAGATGATGGCACCTACACCATTCCCAAAGGCAATCTCTTCCCTCCAGGTACTCCCGATACCAAACCGGAGATCTTCGTGATGGGCTGTCGCAATCCCTATCGCATTGCGGTAGACCAAAAAACTGGATACCTGTATTGGGGTGATGTGGGACCGGATGCCGGTGAAAACAGTGAGGTACGAGGTCCTTTTGGCACTGATGAATTTAATCAAGCCCGGGCGGCAGGGTTTTACGGCTGGCCGTATTTTACCGGCAACAACCGGGCCTATGCGGAGTACGACTTTCAAACCAAACAGGCAGGGGCTTTTCATGACCCGGCCAAACCCATCAATAACTCTCCCCACAATACCGGATTGCAAGAACTACCGCCTACTCAGGAGGCTATGATCTATTATAGCTATGGAGCATCGCCAGAATGGCCGATCTTAGGTTCTGGGGGCAAAAATCCTATGGCCGGACCCATTTACTATGCCGACCTCTATCCGGAATCTCCTTATCCCCCTTATTTTGAGGGTAAGCCGGTGCTTTATGAATGGATGCGCGATGCCATCTTCATGATCACCTTAAACGATCAGGGATATTTGGAAAAAATTGAGCCCTTCATGCCGGATGTGGAATTCTATAATCCCATGGATATGGAATATGGACCCGATGGCAAACTGTATGTACTGGAATACGGCAGCAGTTGGTTTACCCAAAATATAGATGCCCAATTGGTGCGCATCGATTATGAAGCCGGCAATCGAGCGCCCATACCTAAATTTACCGCAGACATAACGGTGGGGGCGGTTCCCCTGACGGTCAATTTTGATTCTCAGGAAAGTGAAGACTATGATGGAGATGAGCTGCAATACTCCTGGGAGTTTCAGCCGGGTGCCTCTTCAAAAGAGGCCAATCCTCAGCACACCTTTAATGAAGAAGGCGTGTATCAAGTGAAACTGACGCTTACTGACCCGCAGGGAGAAAGCAGTGCCCAAA
>JAOTYN010000534.1 GCA_029861825.1 Cyclobacteriaceae bacterium | reverse complement strand
CCTCTCTCTCCCTGGGGTAGTTCAGCAGCTCTTCGGTGCGGTCTAGACCTGCAAGGGCTTCGGTGATCTGACTGCCGATATTGCTCATTTGTACTATTGGAGCAATTAGAAATCCCAAATACAGGGTGAAAGCAAAAAAGTCACCTACTGTCATTACCCCGCTGGCGATCTTAGTCCCGCCTACCCCCATGATGGTGACACTGGCAATCCCCAGTAATAAAGTAGCGGAACTGGTGATCAGACTGGTGGAGGTCAAAGATTTTTTCACATTGTTAAATAGCCGAAGTACTCCGTTTTCAAACACGGTTACCTCCTGGGGTTCGGCATGGAACCCTTTTATCACCCGTATCCCGTTAAGTGATTCTGTCAATCGACCGGTAACGTCGGCGTTAATGGCACCACGTTCCCGAAAAATGGGCCGAATGTATTTAAAAGCTTTCAAGGAAATAAGGGCAAATACGATCATGGGAAGGATAGCGTACAGCGTCATTTCAGCGTTGAGATTTAACAGTATGATCAAGGCTATAATGGAGGTCAGCACACCACCGAATAACTGGACCAAACCGGTACCCACCAGATTGCGTACACCTTCTACATCGGTCATGATACGGGACACCAATGCTCCGGATTTGTTGTTATCAAAGAAACGAACCGGCAAGTGTATCACCTGTTTTTGAACCTGTGCCCGCAGCAGTGCGATCAGGTGCTGGGCTTCTACACTTAGCAATTTGGTGAGAAAAAAGGAGGTTATGGCCTGTATGGTGACGGCTGTACCCACCACTCCCAGCAAGAGATACATCAAATCCATTTTACCCCCTGTGATCACATCATCGATCAAATATTTGGTAGAACCGGGTAGAACCAATCCCGCCAGGCGATTAATTATTATCAGCACTAGCCCTAATAAAAGTAACCATCGGCGGGGCCAAATAATGTCCCGGAACACATAGCCCAAAGAAGCTAATTTCTTTTTTTTGGTGGATTCGCTCATACTGCTTAAAGGATAGATTCAAAGATATCATTTGCTGCTCACTTGTGCAGAGCGCCTTACGAAAAAAATTGTTTAAGGTTATCCTGTCCGGTAATGAGAAAATGTGTCCAACATTGAGGCACTATGATTATAACCCAATATGGGGGATATAAATATTTATATCATTGATAATCAGCTCTATACAATAAAAATAATTTCATGGAACAGAATTTGGCCTATGCTGCCATGTATTACAATTAAAAGTTAAACCAACAAAGGACAAAAATGAAACAATTAAAAATAGTCGCAGTTGCCGTATTGGTTTTAGCCACATTTGGTTTGAAGGCGGCTGATCCTGGTAGTAAAGAATTACGTGTACAAGTGATCGCTAAGGCTGATCAGACCTTTAAGGTAATTTATGAAGCGGAAGAGAAATCCAAAGTTAAGGTGAACATATACGATTGGAAAAATCACAAAATATTTACTGACGTCATCGATCAAACTGATGGATTCAGTAAACCATATAATTTCAAAAACCTGCCTGAAGGCAATTATACATTTGAGATTATCTCCAATGGTGTAAAGAGCCGGGAAGTGGTTTCCAACAGTATCCAAGCTCCTGAGCATACCATGAAAGCTTTGATAATTCCCACCGCCAATTCCGGTAAATTTCAGCTCATGGTGATGTCGAATGACATGGGTCCTGTGCGCATTAGCGTTTTAGATCACAAAGGTAAGCTATTGTTGGAGGAAGATGTAAATTCCCCTGAAACATTCGGCAAAGTTTACGATCTGAACCAATTGCGCAATAGTCAGGCTCGCTTCGTTGTTACGGCAGCCAGCGGGGTTTTAAAAGACCAGAGTTTTAATTGGTAAAAAGAAATCTGCGTTCACGAAATATCCCGGGATCCTGGTGGTCTTGGGATATTTTATTTACCCTATTCCAACCACGACTTAAAATATTTCCCATCATCCAATCTCAAGGCATTCTCCGTAACCTGCAAGGGCTTGAAAGTATCGATCATCACCGCCAATTCCTTGGTTTCTTTCTTTCCTATGCTTTTCTCGTATAATCCTGGGTGAGGGCCATGAGGTATGCCCGCAGGATGCAGGGTGATGAAGCCTTTCTCCACATTATTGCGGCTCATAAAATCACCTTCCACATAGTAAAGAACTTCATCGGAATCAATATTTGAATGATTATAGGGTGCAGGAATAGCCTTTGGGTGATAGTCGTAGAGACGGGGGCAAAATGAACATACCACAAAGGCGGAAGTCTCGAATGTTTGATGCACGGGTGGTGGTTGATGAACCCTGCCGGTAATAGGTTCAAAATTGTGAATGGAAAATCCGTAAGGATAATTGTACCCGTCCCAGCCTACGACATCAAAAGGGTGTGTAGCGTAAACCATTTCATGTAAATAACCCTGCTTCTTAATCTTCATGATAAAATCGCCTTGTTCATCGTGGGTTTCCAGATCGGTGGGTAGTTTATAATCCCGTTCACAAAAGGGAGAATGCTCCAGCAACTGCCCAAACCAGTTACGGTATCTTTTAGGGGTGTATATGGGATGGAAAGATTCCGAGTACAGCAAACGATTGTCCTGGGTATCGAACTCGATTTGATAGATCATACCCCGGGGAATGATTAAATAATCGCCGTACTCGAAAGGAATATTACCTACAAAGGTTCGCAGTACGCCTGAACCCTGATGAATGAATAGAAGCTCATCCGCATCGGCGTTTTTATAAAAATAGTTTTT
>JAOTYN010000533.1 GCA_029861825.1 Cyclobacteriaceae bacterium | reverse complement strand
AAAGAATAGATTTTATCTGGTACATGCGTAAAGTAAGCTGGTTGGCCGCCATAGGATTCGTAGCAGGGGCACTGCTATATATCCTTTTGAACTAGTCATAGAACTTGTTCCAAGGCCAATTCCATAGCTTTCCAGGATAAGTTAACCTTTTCGGGGTTCGCTTCGTGTAGTTTCTCCAAAGCCACTTTTATGGTTTGAGAGGTGTCATCAAATATGGCCTTATCCGTTACCACCTCTTCTCCCTGCATCAAATAGGCAAATACTCTAGCCATACCGCAATTGGCAATGAAGTCCGGGATTACTGCTACCTTCTTGTCTATAAATGACATGGTTTCCCCAAAAAATATCTGCTCATCGTCGAAGGGTACATTCGCTCCACAGGCAATTACTTCCAGTTTATGCTTACTCATCTTTTCAACCTGCGATTTGCTTATCAGTCTTGAGGCCGCCGCCGGAATAAAGATCTCACTTTCGATATCCCAAAAAGTTTCATTCATGGCTTCGGAGCCCTTTTTATCCGCGTAGAGCAGTCCTTTCTTTTTTTTCAGGAAAAGATCCAGAATATGTTCAAAGCTGAAGCCCGCAGGGTTGACTATTCCTCCGGTCCTGTCCATGATGCCCACAATCTTCACGCCCATTTTGGCCAGGTAGTATCCCGCGGCGCTGGCTACGTTGCCCCATCCCTGTATCAAAGCCCGCTTTTTACGGATATTGCCGCCCCAGAAGTGATAATAGTGTTTTACCGATTCCGCCACTCCATAGCCTGTTATCAAGTCAGCCACAGTGAATTCCTGCTGATAGTCAGGTGTATACTGCGGATTCTCTACTACCTTTGATACTCCCAGTCGCAGCTGTTCGAGTTTGTGAATCTTCATTTGACCGCTGGCTTTGAAATAGCCATTTACCACACCTTCTTGAGGATGCCAGAGCCCAAAATCCTGAGTAATGGGTATGACCTCATCAATCTCATCAATGTTAAGATCGCCACCAGTGCCATAATAATATTTGAGTAACGGCATAACCGCCCGGTACCATCGCTCTATTACTCCGATTTTTCTGGGATCGTTAGGATCAAAGCAAATACCGGACTTGGCGCCGCCAATGGGAGGTCCTGAAACAGTAAATTTAATCTCCATGGTTTTGGCCAGAGATTCAACTTCATTGCGGTCCAATCCCAACCTCATGCGCGTACCGCCTCCTGCTGCTCCCCCACGCAAGCTGTTAATTACCAGCCAGCCTTTAGCTTCTGTCTGGTTATCGTGCCATTCAAAGACAATGGCCGGAGGTTTACTTTGGAAGGTATCCAGAAGGCTTTTCACGATGAATTTTCAGGACAAGATCAACAATCTACAAAAAATATAATATAAAGATAAGCCGTTAAAAAAAGTTAAAACTTGGGATATTTAAGCTCGTTTTGTGTCCTTTGTGGATTATTTACATTTAATGTATAAGGGGAAGCCATCATCATAACATGAACTTGACCGTTGACCAAGGCAACACCCGGCTTAAGGTTGGGATCTTCTCCGGGACAGAGCTTCAAAAGGTTTTTTTGGACCCGTCCCTGGATGAATTGCGGGACCTCCTTAAAGAAAACAATATTGAAGCGGCAATCATAAGTAGTGTGCGTCAGGAGACAGCGGGACTGAAGGATCTTTTAAGACCTGTTTCTAAGGTATTCGAACTGACTCCTTCACTGGATGTTCCTGTCAAGAACCTCTACCACAGTCCACAAACTTTAGGCATGGATCGGTTGGCAGCTGTGGTAGGAGCTAATGAATTATATCCGCAGGAACATTGTTTGGTTATTGACACCGGAACCTCTATAACTTATGATCTTATCGATGATCAAGGCAACTATCAAGGAGGTGGAATCTCGCCAGGGCTGCACCTGCGATTCAAAGCCTTGAATGATCATACCAGTAAACTTCCATTGATTGAAATAAAAGAAGCCGATGTGGCACTAATAGGAAAAGATACCCAGTCCTCTATAAGAAGTGGTGTGCTCCATGGAACTACTGCAGAAATAGAGGGTATAATTCGGAGGTATGAGCAGAAATTCTCAAATTTGAAAGTTTTATTGTGTGGAGGAGACGCCGCTTTCTTTGAAAGTATGCTAAAAGCATCCATCTTTGCGGTTCCCCATTTAGTTTTGATCGGTTTAAACAGCATTTTAATGCACCATGCAAAAGGTAATTAGACGAATAGGACTTTCAACGCTTTCTATGCTGTTGGTATTTGGTGCATGGGCTCAGGTCACCTACAGCCCGTATAGTATATTGGGAGTAGGCGAGCTGAACAGCATGGACCTGGTCCACAACAGGGCCATGGGCGGACTGGGAATAAGCAGTGGTGATGCCTTCTTTTTAAATAACAAGAACCCGGCTTTACTTACTTATAACCGGGTAGTAGTCTTTGAAGCGGGGTTGAGCACAGAACAAAAATCTCTGCGAACCTCAGAACTTTCACAAAAGAATTTTACCGGGGGACTAAGCCATTTGGCGTTTGGGTTTCCGGCGATAAAGGACAAATGGACCATCAGTTTTGGCTTGATGCCCTTTAGTACCGTCAATTATCAAAGCACCAGCCTAGGTATAGTACAAGGTGGTAGCTCCCAGCTGCTTACTAGCTTTGATGGCAGCGGGGGCATATCCCAGGCATATTTTGCTACAGGATTTAAAGCTACCGAGTCCTTGTCGTTGGGTTTGCGAAGCTCTTATATTTTTGGTACCATACGCCGT
>JAOTYN010000532.1 GCA_029861825.1 Cyclobacteriaceae bacterium | reverse complement strand
ATGTACTTCCTTACCTTCAGGACCGGTTTGATGGGTCACTAATTGCATACCCAATATCTGTTCCGAAAGGGTTTTTACCTCGTCCAGGCTTTTGGCCAACTTCACTCCACCTCCTTTTCCACGACCGCCAGCATGGATCTGGGCTTTTACTACGTACCAATTGGTGCCGGTCTCCGCGTGTAATTGTTTGGCTGCTTCCAATGCTTTTTCCGGATTGTCTGCTACAATGCCTTCCTGGATGCGCACACCGTAATTTTTCAATAGATCTTTTGCCTGGTATTCGTGTATATTCATGCCATTTATTTTGCACGAATGTACATCATTTGCTCCTTTATCGCAAGGGAAGGAAAGGCTTTCAAATTTCCCCTTAACTGGAATATTTTACTTATGTTTGAAAGGTTTTTCAAAGCTGCTGTGCTACAGGCTCATAACATTTTTAAATCTTATAACTCCTTGCATGTATTGAAGGGGATTGACCTGCAGGTAGAGGCGGGGGAGATCGTTTCCATAGTAGGTGCTTCAGGAGCGGGAAAAAGTACCTTGTTGCACATCCTGGGCTCTCTGGATTTTCCGGACAGAGGAAGTGTTAAGCTAGAGGACCAGTCCATCTTCGATCTGAGCACCAAAGACCTGGCGGCTTTTCGTAACCAGCATATTGGTTTTGTGTTCCAATTCCACAATCTCTTGCCTGAGTTTACTGCTTTGGAAAACGTTTGTATCCCCGGCTTTATTCAGAATCGTCCCCAGAACGAGGTGATCGATCAGGCAACTTCACTACTGAGCGACCTGGGAATGGAGCCACGCTTGCATCACAAGCCTTCGGAATTGTCCGGTGGTGAGCAACAGAGAACAGCCGTGGCCCGGGCTTTGATCAATAAACCGATGATAATTCTGGCCGATGAACCCAGCGGGAATCTGGATTCTCAAAATGCTCGGGAATTGCACCAACTATTTTTTGATCTGCGTTCAAAATACGGTCAAACCTTTATTGTCGTTACTCATAATGAGGAGCTGGCAAAAATGACCGACAGAATGTTGGAAATTAAGGATGGGGTGATCAATTAACTCCAGATCATTTAAGAGAGGCCAAAGGGTATAAAAAGCCGCCTTTTCGTCATTGGGGAAGGTTTTTGAGAAGCCATCAATTTGTCTCATTTTGAGTGCTATGTAAGATTTAACAGGCAAAATGCTAAACGGCTTACTGTTAATTGGTTAATTTTGAACCTTAGGTGCATAAGAGTAGCTGAGATTCCATCAAAGCTGACGTAAATTTTTTAATTTTGTGTTATGGATGTTTCCGGTAAGAAGATCCTGATCGTTGAGGACGAAACCAGCTTACGGGAACTGCTGACTAAGATCTTGGGCCTGGAAGGCTTTCAGGTTTTTGCAGCGGTGACTGTTAAGGATGGCAAGGAGATATTGAAAAATGAAGATATCTACACGGTCATCACAGACGTAATGCTGCCCGATGACAATGGGATCGAATTTACCAAACATATCAAAAGTACTTATCCCTCCATAGAAGTGATTATAATGACGGCCTTTGGTAACGTTAAAGATGGCGTTAAAGCCATGAAGCTGGGGGCGTTCGATTATATTACCAAGGGAGATGGTGATGACAAGCTCCCCCTATTAGCAGGAAAGGCCGTGGAAAAAGCCATACTGAACCGGCAGCTTAACGAACTGGAATATCGGCTGGAATCGAAATCCAGTTTTAGCAAGATCATCGGAAAGTCCAATGCTGTCAATAACCTTATCGAGCTGGCCAAGAAGGTAGCTGTCACGGACACCACTGTTTTATTACTAGGCGAAACCGGAACCGGAAAGGAATTGTTGGCAGAGGCCCTGCATCTGGCCAGCCGTCGACGAAAAGGCCCATTCATTCCCATCAATTGCGCCGCTATCCCCAAGGATCTGCAGGAGTCGGAACTATTCGGACATCGAAAGGGTGCCTTCACGGGAGCCCATACCGATAAGAAAGGATACTTCGAGGTAGCGGATAGAGGAACCATTTTACTAGATGAATTGGGAGAGATGAGCGCAGACCTTCAGGCCAAACTTTTAAGGACCCTGGAAAGTAGAACCATAAATCGAGTAGGGGACACCACTGCCATACCCATTGATGTAAGGATCGTAGCGGCTACCAATCGGGATCTCTTCGACGATGCCCGGGAAAGTGAATTCCGTAAAGACCTTTACTATCGGTTAAGTACCTTCACCATTGAACTGCCTTCCCTGAAAGAAAGAAAGGACGACATTCCCCTATTGGCGCTCCACTTCATGAGCGTGAATGCCGAAAAGATCGGCAAAAAGATAGACAGCATGAGTAAGGAATATCTGGACATGTTGCAGCAGCACCTGTGGCCGGGTAATATCCGTGAATTGAAAAATGTGATCGAACGATCGGTGATACTGGCGGAAGGTAACGAGTTGAAACCGGAAACTTTGCCCAAGGAATTCCTGCAAGCTAAACATCAACCGGCGGCTATGGTGGAGTCCAACGGTAACGGAGGGTATGATTCCGATGATTTTGATGATTTAAAATCGGTGGAAAAACAACATATTCTTAAAGTGTTGAGCTTGGCGGACGGCAATAAGTCGGAAGCCGCAAAAAAACTAGATATCGGATTAGCTACGCTTTACCGAAAGCTCAAGGAATACGGTCTGGATTAAGCGCTAATTCCCCAGAGGGTTTTACTATGAGGTTAAGAACCCAAATATTCAGCGGATTCATTTTCA
>JAOTYN010000117.1 GCA_029861825.1 Cyclobacteriaceae bacterium | reverse complement strand
GGATCAAATCATCGAATATTGCGGTGTATCCTCGAAATTCTCCGCCGTTTGTTTCACCGGGCGAGTACCATCCAGCATCATGTGACAGTAAAATGTGATGCAAATATCCGCTTTGCTTAAGATTTTGGATCATTTCCACATACTTGTGGGTATTTTGCTTGCTCACATTATCCAGGCTGACCCAAGCTCCTTCAGAGGCCGCTTTACTATGAGTAGAAAGGTCGTCTTCATTTTGCGCATGTGTCCAGATAAATGATCGGGGGTGTACACCATTCTCCTTAAGGATCTCGATTTGTTCTAGGGCGGGTTCTGCCAATCCGGTGTGCGAGGCGATCGTCAAACCGGTCTTTAAGTGGGTGAGAGAAGCCGCCTTAATAAGTTTTTTGTGAAATTCTGAAAGGGGACCCGGGTTTACTCCGATTTTAATGAAACCCGGTTTTATGCTGGTGCCCTGCATGCCCTTTTCGAAATCCTCAATCCAACGGTCGGCCAATTGAGCAGCGGATTCTTGGTAGGCGTGCTTGGGAATATGTTTGTTGCTGTTGGCCCCGTAGTAACCGGTATTGGTAACCAGTTGCATATCGGTAGCGGAAGCTAACTTCTTTAATAACTTCACATCTTTGCCAATAAAACTGGGGGTGAACTCAAAGAACGTTTTGCATCCATACTTTTTCAGTTCCAATAAATAAGGTATAACCACCTCCAGGACTTCATCATGGTCCCACCAAATGTCACCTGAAGCTCCCTGGAAATCCACCAGTATATGTTCATGGGTAAGGGTCAATCCCATATCCGATGCCTTTATTTTCCCATTAACCGACATGATAGATCCTGCTTTGCTGTTAAAAGCGAAACCATTTGCTCCCCACATAAAACCTGCTAAGCTCAGCAGGCTTCGCTTAATGAAATTTCTTCGGTTACTGATCATTTTTAGTATTGGAAATAAAAGAGCTAATCCAATATAAAGATTTGTAAAGACTTCCTCTCCTGGTTAAATTATATCTTGTTTGTTAATCCCCTTGGTTATGAAAAATTCACAAAATAAATCAACCCGTAGAACCTTCCTCAATACCCTCGGCCTAAGTGGCCTAAGCCTAGCCGGAATGGCTTTTGCACCCATTGAAGAACAATTGGAGTATACCACTCAGAAGGTGAATCGCCGTTCCAGTCCTTCAGAACTTAAGATCACCGATATGAGAATTGCCGAGATCAGTGAAGTGGTGTTTAGAACGCCTATAGTAAGGATCTATACCAATCAGGGTATCGTGGGTCACGGCGATGTGAGGGATGGTGCCGCCAAGCAGTATGCATTATTCTTGAAAAGCAGGTTGTTGGGAGAAAATCCCTGTAACGTGGAGCGTTTGTTCAAAAAGGTCAGTCAATTTGGACACCACGGCCGTCAAGGTGGCGGAGTTTCCGGTGTAGAGATGGCGCTTTGGGACATAGTTGGTAAGGCCTATGGCGTCCCGGTCTATCAATTATTGGGTGGGAAGTACCGCGACCAGGTAAGATTGTACTGCGACACCACCATCAGCAA
Source organism: Cyclobacteriaceae bacterium (assembly GCA_029861825.1). Classification (GTDB taxonomy): domain Bacteria; phylum Bacteroidota; class Bacteroidia; order Cytophagales; family Cyclobacteriaceae; genus JAJCYK01. The sequence goes on along the minus strand of JAOTYN010000117.1, from coordinate 8,720 downwards.
GGATCCGCAGGAGTATGCCCAGCGCATGCAGGCCAGGATCGATAAAGGGTATACCGCTTTAAAGATGGACATTGGCACCAACTTATTGAAGGACATTCCCGGTACACTCGTCAATGCCCCGGATGGGGAGCTGAAACCTTACCAGCATGAATATCGGGGTTATAACCTCACCAAACATCCCTTCACCCGGGTACAAATCACCGAAAAGGGCTTGAACAAGCTTTGTGAGTTTCTGGAAGTGATGCGAAACCAAATAGGCTACGAGATCCCTATGGGTACTGACCATTGGGGTCACTTTGGCGTAAACGAAGCCATTAAAATTGCCCGTGCCGTGGAGAAGTATAATCTGGCTTATATCGAGGATATCATTCCCTGGGAATATACCGATCAGTGGAAAGAGATCACGCTTTCCACTACCACGCCAACCCAAACCGGTGAGGATATCTACCGATTGGAGGGAGGCTTCCAGGAGTTGATTGAAAAAAGGGCGGTAGATATCGTGCACCCCGACCCGAACACGGCTGGCGGTATTCTGGAAACCAAACGAATCGGTGATTACGCTTCAGCTCATGGCGTAGGTTTTATGCAGCATCACGCCGCAGGGCCAGTTTCCTTCTTGGGGGCGGTTCACGCGGCAGCGGCTACCGAGAATTTCATGTGGTTAGAGCATCATGCTGTTGATAATCCCAGATTCGAAGACTTGGTGCAGGGCATAGAAAAGCCACTGGTACAGGGCGGGTATGTAAAGGTGCCCGAGTCACCGGGATTAGGCGTTGAATTAAATGAAGAAGTAGTAAAAGAGTTTTTGATTAAAGGAGAGAAATTATTTGCACCTACCCCGGAGTGGAATGAGATCCGTTCCTGGGACCGACTATGGAGTTAGAAATGATCTGTTACTGGGTATCCGCTAAGGTTACCAGGAGTGGTATTATATATAAAAGACATGCGGTTTGTCAATTGTGCATTACTGTTCATCTTTTTTAATCAGGTATTGACGGCTCAAGTGATTCCCGCTAGTGGTGACTTTCAATTCACCATGAAAGCGGAGGCCAGGATATATATTGGTTTTATGGGCGCTGTGGGATTTTCTGCGAATCTGGCCGCCGGGGTAACCCAGAGATTAGGCAATTTTCAGTGGGGTGGTACCGCGGCGGTCAACCTCTATCAAGGGGGAATAGGTGCGGTACTGTCTTCTCAAAACCGTCAATTCCGGGGTAAGAATCAATTTAACACGGACATCATATTGTCCGGATCGGCAACCCTGGGTGACGGTCGTCATGATACCCTGCCATTATTAACCTTCAATCACGCTTATCCGGCAGTGGTACTACAAGGCTATAAAAAGTCCATCACCCATGCTCAGAATTTCGTTTTTAACTTTAGGGGGCGTCATCAACGGGTAGGAACCTATGGGTTCAAACTGTATAATGTGTACTTGCAACTTTACAACGACGTAGATATCTTTTTGGGCGATGCGGATGATCGCTTTTGGACCGGCGGTGGCAGTATTTCTGTATATCTCACGGATAGTTATTACTTTGCCTTTGGAACAGACGTATTCACCGGAGAGCGCAACCCTTTGAGAAGCTCACATCCTCAAAATCCTCCTCGAGGCTACCCTTATGAGGACTACGATCAGGCACCGGGAGATCAGCAGCTGAACATTGGGAAATTATTCCTGCAGTTGAACAGTTATGAACATAATTTCAATTTTGAAATTGCCCGTACCGGTCGGCGTGATATGACCTTCCAAAATATCATCCACAAGTGGTACGGCACTCCCTATTATGAGTCAACGGCCGCTAATCAATGGAATGTAGGAGTGGGTATACAACATCATCAAGATTAATATGAGACCAAGACTTATCATATGGTGCTTATTGCTGCTGATGGGATGCTCCCAAGAAATACCCCGAAATTTGGAGGGTCGTTATAGGATCCCCAAGCACTCCTATGAACAACTTTCCCAGGAAAACTGGGTTTGGCTAGGTCAGCAACTAGTAGGAGTGGATTCCGTAATACTCTATGATTTCTTTAGGTTTTCCGCTAATGGCCGGGTGTTTCACAGTACAGGGATCCCTGAAGATTCCTTGGCTTTTCGCTACAATGATTTCTCCAAAGGATCTTTAGGTCGATTCGAGCTTACCGATCAGTCTCTGCGCATGGAGATATGGCGAGGGCGTTACGATAAATTTGTGCATTATCAAGGACATTTTCAGGGAGACAGTCTTATCATTACATCCTCCCGTCAACGAGGATTTTTCAAGGCCCGTCAGAAAAATTTTCAATTGATATACAGTAAAAGCGAAATTAGCGATCTTCAACCAATACCGGAGTAGTGAATCCATAAATTACTGGTATACAATTACATAACTTAAGTAATTGCTGATTTTAGATCCCCTTCTTTGAAATGACTGAATAAGAAGTTATGAGCATTGCCATAAAACAGCATTTCCAGGATCTCTTCCAGGCTCTTTTGGTTCATGATCGCTTCTATTTCCGATGGTGTCATGACCGCTTCGTCCTCAATATGCAAAATATCCTTTCCTGTCTGCACATACTCGGCCATAGATTGACGCAAAAGTGGATAGTCCGCGATGGTATCGAAGGGATCAAAGGGATCGACAATGCCGTCGTAGTCGCTGCCGATAGTAATGCCACTCCAGTTGCTGTGGTTGGGGATATTACTGGTAGTCTGCAATTGGATCTTTGCTACGTGAAAAATATTGGACCAAAATAGTTTTAGATACAGATCCTTAATGGCTTCCTTATCGTCTCCCAATTTCTTTTTTTGATGCTTGAAACGATAGCCTGGCATTCTTCCCTCATGAAGGCAAAGTCCGATCAATCCATCACTTTTAAAAGTGATCTCGATATCCTCGTTTGTCAAGTTTATACCCCAGCGGCTGAAAAAACTATGGCGATCCAATTCCATACCACTGGGTTTGCTTTTAACCTCCTCCAGAGTCGACCATCCGCTGACCGCTCCGTGACTGTGAATAATAGGAATAGGGTCATAGGCATACTCTTGGCTCAGCATCTGATAAAATTCCTGCCTGGATAGAGGAGACATGTGCTTGGTGTCAATCAGAATTCTTTGCCCGTTCTCCTTGGACAACAAAGCGTTTAATACCTTTCGACCCAAAGACGAAATACCCAGTTCCAGACTTGGACGTTGATCGAATAAATGTCGTATTCCGGGAGTATAGAATGTCTTGATAAACCTGATCCATGGTGAACGGTCTGATAAGCTGGTAGCATGGCCGGCCAGCAGATTGTTAAAATGGTGACTGAAGGTGATAAAAAATGGCACGGGCCTTTCGCCGGTATTGCTTTTAACTGTACCGATGTTTTCTAAGAAAGACGATTCAATGATTTGCTGATGCTGTGGATCCAGTTGTTCGAAGGGTTTATCAAAAGGATTGGCAAAGGCATAGTTGCCGAAGGTGTGTGCTCCTTCCACACTAAATATACCCACCAGGTTTTTAGGATCCTGGATAAGCTCGTGGTACTCCTGGTAATTGCGCGCCAGGTGGAATCGATAGTCCTTATATTGGGGGTCGTCGGTTTGGTGATTCTTGGGATCTGTAAGGTAGGCCAACTCCTCAAGATATTCGGAGAAATAGTCTACCCCTTTGTCCGAAGCCGCCTCATCAATACGTCTTTGAATCTCCGTTTTGGGTATTCCCAATACGGCTTCACCTAAAGTGGAATGTTTTCGTTTGGGCAGTAAAAACTTAAAGAGAAACCTAAATGGCTTTTGAGGACATACCTGCATGAAAGGCCTTTCAAAAGGATATATGGAAACGAACAATAAGCGCGATTTACCATCGACACAGGCTTTCAAGTTAGTCTGGCTACCTCTGGCTATAGCCTGTATGGCCTTGCGGATTTGTTTGTTTAAGTCACTGATAGCATCACTGGGTGGGTAATGGGTCCACATATCGCAGTTTTGGGAATCGGAGCTAAATCCTTTAAGACTGGGATGACAATGAAGATCGGAGTTGAGTTCCATAGATTAGATTGGTGAGGACATGGTTAAGTTTAGTCAAGGATTTCTTTTCATTCGGAAGCAGGCTCACCATCCACAGTGCTCCTGATCAATCATACAAGTTCATTGGAGAAAGGGTAGGATCTTTTCAAAAAGGGGTTGGTGTTATTGCCATAGCTAGTTTATTTAATATAAGGATTATAATTTAGCAGGGCAACCAATGATAAATCAAGGCGCTGATAAACATTAATCAATTGGTCAGGAGGATTAACAAAGGTAATGTCACCTGCAGCACCCTTCAATTGACCCGGTGGGTAACGGATTTGCCCATGAAATATTGAACGATGTTTTGAGCTGACAATAAGGCCATTTGATCACGGGCTTCACCAGTGGCGGATCCAATGTGCGGGGTTACTACTACATTTTCCATGCTTAACAGAGGGTTGTCCGTCTTCATGGGTTCTGGGTCACTTACATCCAGACCGGCACCCCAGATCTCTCCGGATTTCAGCGCCGCAATAAGATGATCTTCCTGATGTATTGGACCCCTGGCGGTATTCACGAAAATGGCGCTGGGTTTCATTTGCTCAAAAGCCTGTTTTCCAAAGATCCCCTTGGTTTCTTCCGTTAAGGCGCAATGCACGGAAAGCACATCACTGGAGGAAAGCAGCGTATGGAAATCAACTTTCTGCGCGCCTAGTAGGGTTTCAGCTGCTGTGTTATGACCTCGATTGCAATAAATAATGGACATATCATAGGCTCCAACACACCTTTTGGCCATCTCCAATCCGATACGTCCCAATCCGTAGATTCCCAAAGTTTTACCTTTTAATTCCTGACCTAAATGGGCTTGAGGTTGAAAATAACCCCATTGACCGTTGATTATGGATTTGTGCAAATAGCATAATTTTCGCGATGCCGCCAACATTAACATAAAGGCAATATCGGCGGTAGCATTGCTCATTGCTTCCGGAGCATTTCCCACCACCATGCCAGCATCGGTTGCAGCTCCAACATCTATATTATCGTACCCGGCGCCGTACTGCGAGATGATTTCCAGGTGTAGGTTTTCTTGTATAAAGGCAGCATCGATGCGATCCATGGCAGTGCACAAAAGTCCTTTGCAAGATTTTGCTTTTTGCGAAAGTTGACCGGGTGTTAAGGGTTGCACCTCTTTCCATACTTCCACTTCCAGTCCTGCTGCTTCCATTAGGCTTATACCCACCGAAGGAATATTTAAAGTTACCAGTACCTTCATGGGAACTAAAGTACTACATTTTTGAAACTGAGGTCAAGGGATAGTTGCTCATTAATCAACCAATATCTAAAAAAGCCTAATCTAGTTGACAAATTGCAGATTTCTACGCTCCTTGTAAGTACTCACCAACCTTGCCAGCTGTGAAACAACACCATTATTGCCACATTGCCATGTGAGCTCTAACTTCTGTGGGTCCTTTACCTAGGAATCCGTATCTCGAATTGCCGCAGCCTTGCATCTTGTGCCATGTCCCTCACAACTACACTACTCTAAATTATGAAAACGCTCTCAGCCGAACAGAGAAAGCAATTGGGGCCCGTATTATCGCTCTTCAAGATTGTTATCGATTCTATCTTTAAATTCCTTAGATCCTCGTTCTTAAGCCTGCTGTTTATTCTGTTGATGCTGCTACTGCTGACTCAAATGAAACAGGCCTATACTATGTTAGTGGTGATGATCGAGTCTCAGCCCTGGTCGTTATTGATTTCACTACTTATGGTTAGCGCCCTGGCTATCACCATTTCCCATTACCCCATATATGTCTATTATGCCTTAAATCTTAATGAGTCGGGCGACTATGTAGACTGGGACGCCCAACACTACTGGATCGGTAAGTGGAGAGTTCCCTGGATAACGGTTTTTTGTTACAAAGTAAGGTACTGGGAAGGCTACTCTATTGATCTGATCTCTTACGCCCTACGCTATAGTCTGGGAGTGTTTGTGCACGGATTGTGGCTTTATTTTATCTTTTTTACATTTCGCCCGCATTTTATTCATGGTGGATTACCTTATATGTTATTGGGGTGGGCCATTCCCCTGGCCATTTTGGGAGCTTGTGCCATCTTTATTATTCCTAAAGTGAAACTACAACAAATTGATGCTGATGGGAATAGGACCAAATTTTTGCAAGACAGCCGGCGCATTCTTAAATCTTATGCCTACCTATTTATTTTCACCAGCATCGTAGGTACGCTTTTGCTTTTTATCGTGCCTTTTGCTATTCATTTTAACCTGTGGGGTTATTTCATTCTGTGCATTACCAGCGTATTCATGCTACTGAATTATGCCCTGTTTCGCTTGTTGCGCACTAGCTTTATTGAACTGCAACAGGTTAGCGCTTTTTACAAGATGTTGTCCTTTTTTGAGGAGCATAAATATTACTTACTGCTGTTCATAGCCTCTTTTATCTTTTCCACAGCAGCTGTGGTTTACAGTAATATTGCCAGCATTGAAGGTGGCCCATTGCTCAATGGTATACCCATTCTGTTCATATATTTTCTTTGCTATTACTTCATCTTAGCCAATGGAGTGAAATATTTTTTTGCCGCTCGCAAAAAACATGAGTATCTCAAAATTTTCCGCAAATGGGTGGTGGCCGCGATAGCTCTGGTAATTGTTATTGCTATAGCCTCATTAGTGCCATTCGAAAAGACCGTTCATCAGCTTGAATTTGAAGAAAATCATCACCAAGGCATTAATGAGGAGCAATTTGTGAACAGCGTGGGCTCGAAATCCGATACTATCTTTTATATCGCTTCCCATGGTGGCGGTTTGAAAGCTAATGTGTGGACCCTTTTAGTACTAAATGAATTACAATCCAGAACAAAAGGTCGTTTGCTGGACCAAACAGTAGCGCTTTCCGGGGCTTCCGGAGGTTCTTTGGGCTTGGCACTTTATACCGGTCTATATGGTTTCTATGAAAAAGACACCTCTCTCATTTACCAAAAGATCAGGAGATTGGCATTAGATGACTACGCATCATCGGACCTGGTACTGACTTTCGGGTTGGATACCTATCGAAAATCACTTTTGTTGAACTGGATACAGAAGATCCAGGATCGCCCGTACTACTCCATGCTCAAGTATCAGAATAAAATCGAACCACAACTTTCCAACACCCTTTCCACTACAACTTTTAGGGATTATTGGAATCAGGTTTATCAGGTTAACGGATTTTGCCCCTCGCTGATCATGAACACCGCAGCTACCACTGGAAAACGGGGCATCCTTTGGTCGGTGGAATCTGAAAATTTCCATTCGATCTTTCAGTTTGCCGACAATTTGGCGGACCTCCAAAACAATCAAACGCTGAGCTTTTATCAAGCAGTGTCTACCACCAATCGCTTTCCGGTGTTCAGCCCCGCTGCCAAGATCAAAGGGTATGGCCACTTTATGGATGCCGGAGCTATTGACAACAGCGGACTCTTAGGTTGCCTGGATCTGCATAACTATTTAACAGACCAGGACACTTTGAAGGGTAAACATGTGGTCTTTCTGGAAATCGTTAACGCCAAGACCCTGTATATTGAAAGTTTGATCCAACAGTATCTGGAGCAAAACCCACAGCTCGATCTCATTCCCAAAAACGAAAAAGAAAACGACAATATTTTGGTGAACCTGGAAACCGGTTTGAACCTGGACAAGTTCCCCGGTTATTTGAATGTGTTCTTGAAAAATACTAGCCTGCATCGAGACAGTATTCACTACGTACGACTGGTACTTCCCCATAAAGTAACCATCAAAGAGGTGTCGTCCTATATTGACGGAGTAGTCGATCCTTCCGTTAAGCCCGATCTTACGGCTTTTCTTAAGAGCAAGAACCTGGCGTTGGAACAGGCCCTGCTGGAGGGTACGGAACTTAGCTCTTGGGATTTTTACGAACCGGTTCTGTCACGGCATCTTAGTCAAAGTACATTCCGATACATGAGAGGAATTCTGAGACATCCCGATTTGGATGTGCAACTCAGGAGAGTGCAATCCCTAATTCCTCCAAAGCGTTAGGTTTTGTATATTTAATCATGAACAAATCAGTCGATTACCAACACTTGCTTAAAAATCAAGCTTTTATCGGAGGCCGCTGGATATCCGCTGGTGATGAAAAGGTATTTGAGGTTAGGAATCCATTTGACGGAGAAATTATTGAATGTGTACCGAACATGGGGGTGACGGACACCCGTTCAGCTATTCAAGAAGCAGCAAAAGCCTTTAAGCAGTGGAGCCTGACCACCGCTAGCCAACGATCCCGAATATTAAGAAAGTGGTTCGATTTGCAGCTTCAGCACAAAGAGGCTCTGGCGGTTTTACTCACCTTGGAGCAAGGCAAACCACTAATCGAGGCCAAAGGGGAGATTATTTTTGGGGCGGGGTTTGTGGAGTGGTTTGCAGAAGAAGCCAAACGGGCTTACGGTGATGTAATACCCACACACAGTCGCGATAAGAGAGTAGTAACCATTAAACAACCCATAGGAGTAGTGGCGGCTATAACGCCATGGAACTTTCCTAATGCTATGATCACCCGTAAAGTAGCTCCGGCATTAGCGGCTGGCTGTACGGTGGTAATCAAGCCTGCCGAGGATACACCCTTGTCGGCTCTGGCCCTGGCGGTACTAGCAGAAGAGGCGGGTTTTCCTCCCGGAGTTATCAATGTTATCACCACCAATCAACCTGAGGAAGTCGGGTTGGAGCTTAGTA
>JAOTYN010000531.1 GCA_029861825.1 Cyclobacteriaceae bacterium | reverse complement strand
ACTTCCGGCACTACGAACACTTTTATATAAATCCTTGCCTCCGTAACCGCCGGGAAATTCAGCTGAATAATAAAGGGTGCTTCCATCAGTACTTATTACCACATTACCAATGGTATGATCAAAGCCTTTCCTGAGGAATATCGGCTTTGCCGGTCCCCAGGTGGATCCTACTTTTTCGGAATAGTACAATTGTACCGGATAATGACCCTGGTTGTCCTTTTTCTCGCTGCTTTGGGTAAATACCGCATACCTATGATCGGATGAAAAAGAAATAGGGCCATGATGGTGTTTGCTATCAAAGGGCAATTCAAACGGCTTCAATGCATCGAAACTGGCGCGGTCTTGTAGGGAATCCCAGCTTAACTGTACCTTATATCTTTTGTAAAAGGGCTGTTTATTGACTCCATCAATCACTTTGACTCCCCCAAACCCATCACGGTTCGAAACGTAAATTAACTGATCATTATAAGCGAACGGTGCATATTCTGTAGCCAGAGTATTGAAAGAAAGAGGAACTACTGAATAGAAAGTTGAATCTTCAAACAAATAGTCTATGTTTTTCAAACGCCATATCTTTTGCATCACCCGGTTATCGTCGGGATGGACCTCTCCGTATTTCTGGTACCACTTTATGGCTTCATTATATTCACCCAAACTTGCCAGAGATTCTGCCATTTGATAGAAGTAATTTTCAGGCAGCATTCCCTGGTGCTCCAAATACTTCTCAAACCACTCCACTGCTTGGCGGTTATCATTGAGTTTTACATAAGTTTCAGCAATCCTCAAGGTCACTTCTTTCGGGGTCTTCTTTTGGGGTTCTGCCGCCAGATAATATTGCAAGGCCTGTCGATAACTTCCTCGCTGGAAATTCTTCTCAGCCTTCTTCCAGTTACTTTGCATACCGGAAAAAACCGTTTCTTGAGCACACATCCCCTCACCGGTCCATAGACCAATTGCCAGGATCAAGCCGATATGACGTTTATATAACCTCATCTGGGAGCTCTGGTTCGGTAGTTGCTGTATTCGAATATATAATTGAGCATAAACTCATGACTGCTTCTCCCCAATCCGGAAACTTCCTTTAGGGTATAGTCGAAACTATATCCTAGTTTCATTTGCGGAGTGATCTTGGCTTGCAGTAGTAAGTCAATGGATTCCGTAGAACGATATGAAATCCCCGTCATCAGTACTTCATTCCAAATAGCGTTCAAGCCTGCATCCCAAGAAACTGGTAATCCTGGCAAGTATTTGATCAGCACATTGGGCTGTAATTTTATATTGGGATTAATAGGTGTACGATAGCGCCCGTAAAAAAAATAATGGGCGTTGTTTAACGCGATACTTACGGAATCATTGAGCTCTGTATCACTACTAAACAATTTGGGTGATGACAGGCCTAAATGCAATTTTGGTGTTTTTAAATAGACCCCTGCCCCTACTTCCATGGAGGTATTGGCATAATCAATTAGTTCCAAGGTAGGATCGTTTATTCCTTGAGGAGGCACAGTGAGTGCTGAGTAGTCTGAGGATTTGTGATTAACCCCAGCCTGAACTCCGAATGAAATATAACTGTCTCTATCTAAACGAAGTCTGTAGGCATAACTGGCTTGGGCGGTAAAATTCTTATGGATCCCTACCCTGTCATTCATCAAGGTAAGCCCCAACCCCATTTGATCGTTCTTAGCCAGGCTATGAATACTGAAGCTCTGGGTAGTAGGTGCGCCCTCAATCCCTACCCACTGACTTCGATGAATTGCGGTAAGACTCAAAGCGTCATGCCCTCCGGCAAAAGCGGGATTTATTATCAATTCATTGGACATATAATGGGTATATTGACCCAATTGCTGAGCGTTCATTGCAATAGTGGTGGAGAGAACCATGGTGAACCATAATCCTGTTTTTATCAATATGGACCCCGCTCTCATCATTCTACTACCAATTCAATGAATCCTTTGAAACTTCTTCCATCGGAAATCTCGATCTGATAAAAGAAGGTTCCAGAAGGGGTCGATCCCGACCGGCTGTGGTCGTTTTCGCGATTTCCACTCCAGCATATGCTGTTGTTGTTGTAATTATCCGCTGAATAAATACTGCTGCCCCAACGGTCGAATATAGCAACCCGGTTGATGGGATACTTGTCGATATTGCCTATGTACCAGGTATCGTTGATGCCATCCCCATTGGGGGTCACCAACTGACTTATTTCCAGTTCCCAGACTATTTCTACATTCACTTCAATCTCCGAATTGGTACATTCCTGCGGATCACCGTCGTCGCAAACAGAAACCACGATAGTTTCAATACCTTCAAAATCTTCCGGAGCGGTATAGTCGAAACATAGCTCCTGGGAGTTAACTGCCCCTATAGTTCCCATAAGCCCTGTGGTCTGTACCTGGTCCAGTGAGATATTGTCTCCATCCGCGTCCGTAGCTTGCAGACATATGGTGGCCATTTCCCCAGCATTAACACTAACGGAAAGTTGGCTGACTTCAGGAGCGGAGTTGACTTCAATTACATTTACCTGGAAACTGCACTCGGAAATATTTCCATTGACATCATCGACCTTGTAAGTAACCGTAGTGGGTCCTATAGGAAACCGGTCACCGGGATTGTGGGAAGCGGTTACTGTAGCAATCCCGCAATTATCACTGAAGGTGGGCACCACCCAGGTGGCTACGGCATCGGCAGTTGCCGGTTGATAGTCCGTAATACTAACCACTGGATCACAATTGAGGATCTGGGGTTCCACTTC
>JAOTYN010000530.1 GCA_029861825.1 Cyclobacteriaceae bacterium | reverse complement strand
GGATCTCAAGACCTATAAAATTCCATACTTTTTAAAGGTAGCTTCTACTCCTGCTCCGGCCCGAAGTTCGTCTCTTACCTTACTTTCACCTTGAACTTTCTCCCAGGCTTTTTCAACCACCTCTTCAACAATTTCCTGAGGAACTACCACAGTACCATCAACGTCAGCAAAGATAAGGTCACCCGGGGTCACCCTGATGCTCCCACACTCGATGGGTATATCATATTCCTTGCCATCCATTCGACCCAAAGAGTCATAGGGAGTTAAGCCCCGGCAAAAAACAGGAAAGTTCAATTCCATGATCTCATGATAATCCCGGGCCCCACCATCAATTATTACTCCTGACATTTTCCTCCCTACACCTGCATTGGAAAGCAATCCTCCCCAAAATGCTGATAGCTCCTTGGAGTTGCATTGTCCCACAATAATATGACCCTCGTTGGCACTATCTACCAACTCCATTTCCTTTTGAAACGGCTGATCCGGAATATCCGCTACAGCTTCCACATAAATGGTCAGGGCTTCTCCCCAGGCGCGCATGGAAGGATCCAACGGCTTAATAGCGGGGTCCATACACTGGATCCTGTATCCCATGGGGTCCATTACGTCCTGTAGCAGGGGACTGAAAAGTTGGTTCAACTTCTCCCCATATTTCAAATACCTCGATTTGGGTTTTCTTTGGATATTCCGGCCGGTATTGATGCTGAACGCATCTATGGGGGTTGCCACGGAGGCTCCTATTCCAACCCCTACGGCAGCACTTCGTTCCAGGAACTTTCTCCTGTTTAGTTTTTTATCTGGGACATTCATGTTTAAGTATAGTTAATTGAAATATTCAGGTCGGAAACAGTCGGTCAAATCCCTAGAAGCTAAGAATATATTTAAGATATGAAATAATGTCAATATATTTAAGTGGGCTATTGGGGACATTGGAATAGTGTCCAGGAGATATGGTAGTGAGGTTTTTGAGTTTTGAATTCTAACTTTTAGTTGGTATACCTGTAACTGATCAATAACAAATGATGAAAAAGAGGTGGGCTTTTGTAGCATCCATGACTTTGGTTTTGATAATGGGACTGACTCATTGTCAACAGAAGGCGTTACCTGATGGTGATCCTGATAATGGTGGACTGTTTCTGCCAGATGGATTTGAAGCTGTGGTGGTGGTGGACAGTATTGGATCGGCCCGGCACCTGGCCGTAAACGACAATGGTGATATTTATGTCAAATTACGGTATCCCAGCGCTGAGGGTGAAAATATTGCCATGCGAGATCAAGACCATGATGGCAAAGCCGATGTAATTGAATTATTCGGTAATTATGGACAGGAGGGGGCCTATGGCACGGCCATGCGGATCTACCAGGGATACCTTTACTTTAGCACTGCTGGCCGTGTAATGCGGCATAAATTAGTTCCCGGTAAGCTGGTGCCTGAGGACCAGGCTGAAGTTATCATGATTGACGATTATAAGAACGCGGAACACGGATATGAGCACATCGCGAAACCCATTACATTCGATAATGAAGGACATTTGTATGTTCCATTCGGTGCTCCGGGAGATGTTTGTCAGGAATTAAACAGAAGACCGGGTGCACCGGGTCAGGATCCCTGCCCGGAACTGGAATGGCATGGAGGCGTGTGGCAGTTTGATGCTAATAAACCTGGGCAGACGCAGCAAGACGGGTATCGCTATGCCACCGGCATACGGAGCATTGTAGGCATGGAGTGGAACCCTGTAGAAAATGAACTGTACGCGCTTCAACATGGCCGAGACAATATGCACCGCATGTGGCCGGAATTTTACTCACCTTGGGAAAGCGCCATGCTGCCTGCCGAAGAGTTGCTGCGAGTCACCGAAGGATCGGATGCCGGATGGCCTTACTACTACTATGATCAAATGCAGGGCAAGAAGTTATTAAATCCAGAATATGGTGGTGACGGGCAAAAAGAAGGCCAGGGAGCGGATTACTTGCAGCCACTTATTGGCTTTCCCGGTCATTGGGCGCCCAATGATATTCATTTCTATCAGGGAGATCAATTTCCCGAACGTTATAGAAACGGGGCATTTATAGCTTTTCACGGATCAACCATCAGGGATCCTTACCCACAAGCAGGCTATTTTATTGGGTTTGTTCCATTTGAAAATGGGGTGCCCTCAGGCCCATGGGAGGTGTTTGCAGATGGCTTTTCCAAAGTGGACACCATTATTACCACCAGTGAATCCGGGTACCGACCTATGGGTATTGCTATGGGGCCGGATGGCTCCTTGTATGTCAGTGAAAGTGAGGAGGGCAAAATTTGGCGTATAATGTTTAAGGGAGACAAACAAAACTTTGGCACAGCGCAACTGGCTAAGATGGAGGAAAGGAAACAGCAACCCAATATCAAAACACCTGATGAAGTATCGGACGACCTGACTTCATTGGTGGCGGAAGCCAGTGGCAAACTCTATATCCAGCATTGCGCAGCTTGTCATATGGCAGACGGCAAGGGGGATGGTGTTCGCTTTCCACCTCTGGATGAATCGGAATGGGTGTCTGGCGATAAAAAAAGATTGATTGGGATTATCCTGAATGGCATGGACGGATCCATTACCGTAAAGGGTGAGACATTCGTAGGGAACATGCCGGGCTTTGATTATTTGACCGATAGATCAATTGCCCAGATACTGACCTATATCCGATCGAATTTTAATAATAATGCCGTTGGAGTGAGGGAAGACGAAGTTAGACGAATACGTAGAGCTAGTCAAATACAG
>JAOTYN010000529.1 GCA_029861825.1 Cyclobacteriaceae bacterium | reverse complement strand
ATAAAATCCTGTTTATTGGTATATTGTTTATACGAAACAGTCAATCTGCGAGACTTTTTTAAATTTTTCTAACATTCCGCTTACTTTCCTATTTTGAAGATTATAAACCGTAATTGCCTTGGCAGCTGACGATCAAAAAATATTTCAAAGCATCAAAAATGGGGAGGAAGAGGGCTTAGTGGCACTGTATAAATTGCACAGGCAGGAATTTATGGGATGGGCCTGGCAGCATTTTAAAATGGAAAGTGAGGATGCTGCGGATGTATTTCAGGACACCATCATCACGTTGCGGCGAAATATTGTAAGTGGGAAACTTACCCAGTTAACCAGCAGTTTGAAGACGTATTTGTTTGCCATAGGTAAGAATACCGCACTATCCAGGCTTAAAAAGAATAAGAAGTGGTATACTAACCCAGAGTTACTGAACACTCAGGAGGACAGCATGCTGTCCATTACAGATACAATAGAGTTGAACGAGCGTCAATTATGGGTAAAAGATCTCCTGGCGAAATTAGGAGAGCCTTGTCTTTCTATATTAAGGCTTTACTATTATCGATCATATAGCATGGAGGCCATAGCTCGTGAGTTAGGGTATAAGAATGAAAACGTGGTTAAGAGCCAGAAGCTACGTTGCATAAAAACATTAAAAGAACAAGTTCATCAAAAGCAAAGGCAATTATAATGGCTGGTGAAAAATTTGATACGGAACGCATTGACCGATTCATAAATGGTACTTTGACCGAAGAGGAGCGGGGACAATTCGAATCCATGATGCAAACGGATCCTGAACTTAAAGCGGAGGTGGAGCTTCACCGTGATATTAAGGTTGGCGCCCAGGCTTACTTTGATCAGGAACTAAAAGATAAACTGGCAGCAGCAGAAGGGGATCCAACCTCTAAGAATGTAGAGGGGAAACAAGCTTCATTCAGGCTCTGGCAGACTCTGGGGGTAGCGGCTTCCGCGGTGCTCTTAGTGGGATTAGCGTATATTTTTCTGAACCCAAGCGCCGATCCTCAGGAGTTGTACTTAAGTTATTACCAGCCCTATCCCAATATCGTCAATCCATTAGAGCGTTCTCAAACCGACCTGCCTGACGATGGTATGAGTAACTATGAGCAAGAAAATTACCAAAAAGCCGTAGAGGTATTTGACCAGGAATTGAGTGAAAATCCCCAGTCCGATTTCAGATTGTTTTACCAAGCGTTGAGCTATTTGGAGATAGGGGAAGCTGAAAAGGCTATCGGTAATCTGCAGCAATTACAGGGCACCGTGTCCAGTGATTTTTACCAGCCGGCCCAATGGTATTTGGCGTTGGCCTACCTTAAGAATGCCGATACCCAGGCGGCCAAGGCCCAGCTTCTAAAGCTGTTACAAAACGGGGGGGACTACCAATCCCGGGCCCGGGAATTAGCCGATAAACTATAGCGTAAACTTCTTATTATTTCAGGCGATACAGGATAAATCCCATCAATGCCATCCCCAAGGCCATAAGCACCATTTGCCAGATCTCCCAGCCCTTATCCTTGATGGCCTGGTTATCACCGATCAAAGTGAAAGCTGCCCAATAATAGGGGTCTTGGGTGTTGGCATCGGCGGTCTCAAGATAGCGCAGTTTCGCTTGCCTTAGGGCATCGGCTTTGCCCTGTCCATTTTTAATTTCTTCATAAAAATACAGCATGATCTGTGCGGTAGACTGATCCGGCACTGACCATAAGCTCATCATAACATTGGGTACACCGGCATGCAGGAATCCTTGAGCCAAACTAACGATACCTTCTCCCTGATGGTATACTCCAATACCGGTGTTACAAGCACTCAAACAGGCCAGATCGGCATTCAATTGAATATTGTATAACTCGTAGGTGTGCAGCAGGCCGTCCTCCAAGGAGTCCTGAGAACTAGCGAAGACCAGCCGGGAGAATAAAGGATTTTTATCGTCGACAATGGCATGAGAAGCCAAATGTATAATATTCGATTGATGAGCCGAACGTTTGAAATCGGCCTCCGTAGCTTGTGCGCCCAATTTGTAGGATCCTCCCAGAAGCCCCGCAATGTTTTTAACTTCCTGTTCGGCTTGCGGCAGTCTTTCCAATTCCGATACTGCTTGAATGTTCTCCGCCGATCGTGAGGCCAGCAAGGGGTTGGATTCCTTTTCGAAAACAGGGGCATAGCCTAAAAACGATTGTTTGGCTACTTGCGCATTTTCCAACTTAGGCAAGCCTAGCAATTTCGCTGAGATATGATAGTTAATGGTAAAGCGGTTGATCAAAAATTCACTGCCTCCTTCGCCAGGTTCGCTTGCCATTAAAGTCTCAAAGGGCAGATATCCCAAAAGTCCATCTGCAAAGATTGTAAGATGCTCATGTTCTTTGAACTTCGACAGCACATTATTCATCAGGATGTTTGCCAGTTGCTCTGCCTCTTGCGGATCAAACGACCTGGAGCGCAGCCCTTCCAGGTAGTTGGGGATGAGTTGGGGAAGGTCACCTCGTGGGATCTGTTGAAAAAGAACCTGATCATAGTCCAGGGCCAATAAATAGATATTCTCTTCCCCCCACATAAATTCCAGGGCCAAATTGCCCTTAGGCAGCAGTTCTTTTTGCAGGCGTTCCAGCGTCAATTCCTGCTCCTCCTGTTTGTAGCTTTGATAGGCGGGATAGGCAGAGGCCAGATGATTGATATGCTGTTCGTACTGCTGCTCGGTGTCAAACAGGTTTTTATTTAACTGACTCAGTGCAGCAGAATCCGCTTGTTGTTGAAACTCTGCCT
>JAOTYN010000528.1 GCA_029861825.1 Cyclobacteriaceae bacterium | reverse complement strand
TCGGATGTCAGGAGATGTCATTTGGATACCCCTTAAAGGATTTTTACGGTCTAATCCAATAACAGTTGCACGATGCGGGTCACACAAAATGATCTGAGCGCCCATTTCAATTAGCTTATCTACGAAAAACAGCCGACTTTCAAACATCTTTTGATGAACCAGAACAGTGCCTTTGGCTTGAGTGGCTACCACCAGTACAATACTTAACAAGTCTGGCGTAAAACCGGGCCAGGGCGCGTCGGCAATGGTCATGATGCTGCCGTCTATGTAGGATTCAACCTCATAGTGTTCCTGCTCGGGGATCACCAGGTCATCGCCATCCAGCTCCAACTGAATGCCCATTTTTCTGAATGTTTCCGGGATAATACCCAGCTCGGAAAAGCGCACATTCTTAACAGTGAGGGTGGATTGGGTCATGGCGGCTAAACCGATGAAACTTCCTATTTCAATCATGTCGGGCAGCATAGTATGCTCAGTGCCGTCCAGCTGGTTAACCCCTTCGATGATGATCAGATTGGAACCGATTCCCTGGATGTTTGCCCCCATGCTTACCAACATTTTGCAAAGTTGTTGGAGGTAGGGTTCGCAGGCGGCGTTATATATTTGAGTGGTTCCGCTGGCCATAACCGCAGCCATCAGGATATTGGCGGTTCCGGTGACAGAGGCTTCCTCTAACAGCATATAGCTGCCCTTTAATTGCTTGGCCTCTACTTCATAGAAGGCGTCCTTGGTATCGAAATTGAAGTTGGCTCCCAATTTTTCGAATCCGATAAAATGAGTATCTAGTCTTCTACGTCCGATCTTGTCTCCGCCAGGCTTGGGAAGCTTCGCTTTTCCGAATCGTCCTAATAAGGGTCCCAGGATCATCACAGAACCTCGTAGGGTGCTGGCTTTTTTCCTAAAATCCTCGGTTTCCAGGTAATCCAGATTTACCTCGCTGGCTTGGAAGCGGCAACTATGATTATTAAGATGCTCCACGTTTACGCCCATGGCTTCCAAAAGCTCAATGAGCTTATTGACATCTCTTATTTTTGGGATATTGTGGACCGTAACCGGTTCAGCGGTGAGCAGAACCGCACATATTATTTGTAAAGCTTCGTTTTTGGCACCCTGGGGGGTAATTTCTCCATGCAGTTGATGCCCTCCCTGGATCTTAAATGAACCCATTAATTGTTGCTCTTTCTGCGCTTACCACCCCTGCGTTTTCCGTTGTTGCTGGCTCGTTTCGGACGTTCCTTATAGGTAGGTTCAAATAAGTTTTGATCTTTGACCATTTGCAGGTCGATGTCCAGCTTACCGTTGGACAATTCTCGTATGTGGTCAACTATTACGCCCTCGTCCACCACTTCTTTGTTCCAAATACCATAAAAACTACGCATCAGTCTGCCCAAATAAATGGTAGCATCCTTTTGCTCTGCGGGGTCCTCTATCTGGGTGGCTTGCTCAATTAATAGTTCGATATTGCGACCGTAGTGCTTGTATTTTAGCTTGTGGGTGTTGTAGTCCAGCTTGTCGGGCTTGCGGGTGAGTACCTCTGGTGGAGGCTTGGGGTAGGGGCTGTCAACCTCCATTTCGAAGCCCGAAATGATGAACATGTCATCCCATAATTTTTGGGCATATTCATTACCGTCTTTGAGAGCCGGGTTGATTAGCTTCATTAGCTCTATAAGGGTATAGGAGTATTCCTTGCGTTTCTCCGGGTCTTCTATAGCTTGAATATAGTGTACTAATTTTTGAACATTACGACCGTATTCTTTTAGAATCAGTTCCGGTCGTCCTGTATTGTACTCATGGTTATCTGTAAGGGCAGGTTCGCTCATATCTCGTGTATCTTTAATTTGGCAAAACTAAGCAATAAAGTTTTCTCTCCAAAATTTTCAAAGTGTACCTTGGCTTTTCTTTGTGCGCCGTCTTCATCTATATTAATTACTTTACCGTATCCGAATTTGGGGTGTTCTACTTTCATTCCCACATTCAAACCGGCGGTATCACTGGGCTCAAAATCGGCATTTACCTGGTGCATTTGACCATTTAATGGCTTTAAGGGTTTTCTGCGGATATTAGAAACCAGGGTTTTTGCATAATTACTGCTGGTAGTGGTACTGGGTCCCGTAAATTGACCACTGCTCCACTTGCGGTCTACCTTGATAAAGGCAGGGTCGATCTCTTCAATGAATCGGCTGGGTTCGCAATTCTTCAGACGCCCATACCGGTAACGGGTCAGTGCATAAGAAACAAATAGTTTCTTTTGAGCTCGGGTAATGGCCACATAAAATAGCCTTCTTTCCTCCTCCAGGTCAGCACGGCTGCTCAACATCATTTGAGAGGGAAATAGGTCTTCTTCCATACCTACAATGTATATGTATTTGAATTCCAAACCTTTAGCACTGTGAATGGTCATTAAAGTGACTTTTTCCAGCTCGGTTTCCTTTTCGGTGTCTGCATCGGTGAGCAGGGCGATTTCCTGCAGAAAGGCCCCCAAGCTTTTGTCTTTTTTGGCTTCGTCGGGGTCGTCAACAAATTCCTTTATAGCGTTGAGTAACTCCTGTACATTTTCGTATCGGTTGAGTCCTTCGATAGTCTTATCATCGTAAAGGGCTTTAAGCAGGCCCGACTCTTTAGCGATATGGTTAGCTACCTCATAAGCATCTTTTTGCTCCACCAGTATTTTAAAACTGCGGATCTTAGTAGCAAAATTATGTACCGCAGTGGCGGCGCGGAGTGGCAGGAAGCTTTTAGCATTAACCAGTACCTCCCAAAGAGATATATCA
>JAOTYN010000116.1 GCA_029861825.1 Cyclobacteriaceae bacterium | reverse complement strand
TTTTAAATAAAGTAGCCATTAAAACTAACATTCTGGTATCGGCTATATTGCAAAACCATGAAATAAAGGACTATGACCCTCCTCAGCGGTTAAAATGCTAATTCTCATTGTTATTTCATCCTTAATAGCTCCATTTTAATCGAAAGAATAAAAACTTGTTGACTGGTTTATAGTCCTCATTGGGGGTATCGAAGAAAAACTGCCCTATTAAATCGAGGTCCAAGTTTTCCTTCAAGGACACGGTCATAGATGGATTAAGGAAGAGTGCATTGCTGCCCGGATAATAAATGAGAGCAATCCCACCATTGATCAAAGGGCTGAAACTATAGCTGGTTTGCAACAATGAGGAAACGATATAGGGAGACAAGTTCCGCACATTAAGACGGCCCAGTCGTTGAGAAAGGAATGCAAAATTGGGATTTTGGCTTCCTTCTGTGTTTAGAAAAAAGGCCCCGTGTAGATAGAACGAACTGGCAAAAGAGTAATCGCCGGAAAGCGAGGCCAGCAACACCGGATGGTTTTGGTTGGAGGTATAGGGATGCAGATAGGTGATCTCTCCTTTGAATCCTCCGTCACCAATATTTCCTGCCCATCCGGCACCAAAAGCCAGGTCCTCCAAGGCCTTCCCAACCAGGAATTGGAAGTCATACTGACCCTTGTTGATCTTCCACAAAAACGCAGAAGTAAGTTCATCGATATCGTCCGTTATGTTGCTGGCCAGTTCCACACTGGAGGCGAACCCCGTATATTTCTTGATGCGGATGCCATCGCTTCCCGGTCGTTCTTCGTAGTCAAAGTCGAAGAATGAGAATGCGTTAAAAAGATCATTGGGATTCCATACCAATGCTACACCCCAGTTGATCCTTTGTCGGCCTAGTCTCACCTCCCAGTCCTCATGATTCCATTCCACATAGGCCCGATCTATCATACTGTGCAGCACCCAGGAACCTTCATCTACCCACACCACCGACAAATCCAGTACATCATTATTCAGATCTACCAATTGATCGTAGATGGGGATGTTCTTCGCAAAATCTCCCCAAAAAATCCGGTTGCGTATTTCAACATATGCTGAAAATTCCGAGGAAGGGTACCACTTAAAATTAAGGCGATGGTGAATCTGGTTCTCCACCCAGGCAGAATCAAAGCCCCGGATCAAATTCAGGGTGACCAGGTCCTTCACATAGCCATCTACAAACCATTTCTTTTCTACTTCCAGGGAGTCCTGACCTATTAACGGCAGACAAGCGCACCACATGCTCAACACCAATAGGCAGGTCAGAGAACGCATGATATTTAAGAATGATCCACAGGTTGCGCCACTAATTGGTCCTCAGCCACTGCGCCATCCACCAAAGTAATGATACGATGGGCCCGGTCAATCACCCTTTGATCGTGGGTGGAAAAGATGAAGGTAATGTTCTCCTCATGATTAAGCCTGGCCATGAGATCCAGAAGATTACCTGCGGTTTTTGAATCCAGGTTAGCGGTAGGCTCATCGGCCAGGATAAAGGCCGGTTTGGAAGCCAAGGCCCGGGCTACCGCTACTCGCTGCTGTTGTCCGCCGGAGAGCTGCGCGGGCCGATCGTTCATTTTGTCCAACAAGTCCACTTCATTCAGGAGTTCCCGAACCCGTTGCTCCCGCTCCCCTTTGCTCCTTTTTTGAAGCAACATTACAAATTCGATGTTTTCTTTGGCAGTGAGCACGGGAATCAGGTTATATGCTTGAAAGACAAACCCGATGTTTTGCAGCCTGAAATCAATCAGGGCGCTCTTTTTCATTTTTGAGATGTCTACCTGGTTTACCAGTACCTGTCCTGATGTGGGATGATCCAAGCCTCCGATCAAATTAAGCAGGGTGGTTTTCCCGGAGCCGGATGGACCTACTAATGCCGTGAACTCTCCTTTGAAAACTTCCAGGCTTACACTATTGACGGCTTTAACCGGTACAGCCCCGGTATCATATACCTTGGTTAGATTTTTAGTAAGAATAATTGGCTTTTTCTCTTCCATAGTTTCAAATTTTCCTAATGGCACTTACCGGATTCAGGCGAATAGCTGTTAACGCGGGATAAATAGAAGCCAATACTGCCGTTACCGCTACCATTACCAAGATTCTCCAGTAGTAAATGGTTTCCAGTTTGGGATAAATAAAAGACTTAAAGCCATAAGCAGCATATCCTTCTTGATATAATCCCGATAGGTCCATACCCACTTCCCCCAAATGGGTTATGGTCAAATAAGCCAATAACAACCCCACGGGTGAAGCGATTAACACCAAATAGATAGTCTCTAAGGCTATCATAAAAAAGATTCTTATGCGGTTCATTCCGATTGCCATAAGCATCCCTATTTCACGAACCCTTTCCAACACCGCCATCAACATAGTATTGATTATTCCGAATGAGAGCGCCAATAATATAATGATCAAAAAGATCACCATATATTGATCGAAGGAATCTACCATCAATCCCAATTCCGGAGCAATTTCCTTCCAGGATTCGATCTTCACCTGGGGGTACTGGGGTGGCATTTCTTCCATCATGCTTTCCAGTTGCTGGGGATCATGCAGCAGGGCGGCAATTTCTTGATATTGACCGGCGGTACCCAGTAATCCCCACAGGTCCTGAGCCTTCAGAAAAATATGAATATCATCATATCCGGAATTGTAGGTTTGGTACAGTCCGATAATGCGGAAAGCTCCGGCCACTATGTTGCCGGTGGTATCCTGAAAAGTCAATACGATTTTGGACCTCAGTTTGACTTTCAATTTTTCAGCGAGGCGTTCGCTGATGATCACTTTATTACGTGAATCGGACTGAAAATATTCACCTTGAGTGAGCTTGCCCTTTAAACCGGTTAGCTGGTCCTCACTAGAGGGATCCATTCCCACGAACTTCCCTCCTGTACTGGTCTGCGCCGAACCGGCCATGCCAAAGGTCACCGCCCTGGCCGATACTGCCTTGAACCTGGGATCCTCCCGAAGGCTTTCCAGAACATCCGGTCCCTCCGCGATATAATACCGGGCCTCATTGTCATCTTCAAATTGTGGATGATGAAATTGAAGATGAGATACCTCATTTTCTACGGCATCTTTTAAACGCTGATCGATCATGCCAAAAACGTAGGCCATGGTAAAAGCACCTACCCACAGACCCACCATCACCGAACCGGCCACCACCAGGCTTCTGGCCTTGTTTCTCCAAATATTCTTCCATGCTAGGTGAATCAACATACCATTATTGAGTTTAAGCGTGCATTGCTTTTACCGGATCCAGTTTCCAAATCTTCAACATAGGATAAAACGCCAGCGCCAAGGCCAACAGTAGTACCACCACACCCTGGCTATAAAATACTACCGCATCTACGGAGAAGTAAAAGATGGGTTCAATTCCAAAATTCTCGTAGGCTTCTGCTAATTGACCTTGCAAACGAATGGGCACCTTATATAAATAATATACAATGGGAATACTTAAAAGAATACCCATACAAGCGCCCATCAATGCCAGAAAGATATTCTCCAGTATGACTATACCGGAAAGAATGTGGCGCTTCATGCCGATTGCTAACAGCACCCCAAATTCGTACTGCCTTTCAATGGTCATCATGAGGATAGTGCCAAAAATCCCGAAAGCAATGAGCATATAAAGTACGATCTGGAAAATGACGTTTTCCGCTTCTTCACCCTGTATCACCTGATCAAGTTCCGGCAACATAGCTTGCCAGTTCATCACTTCATATTCATCGGATAAGTTTGCCTGTAATTGCTGAGCCACCTGCCTGGATTTCGGATTATCCCGTATTTGCAACACCAGAGAAGTCAATCGATTCTCTGCCCCGAATAATTGTTGAGTAGTGGATAGAGGCAAGTAGATAAGTCCTTTGTTAAGATCTGGCGATCCAAATTTTATAAGTCCTTTTATGGGGAATTTACCGGCTGCGCTCACCCCATGATACCCTTGACCAATAATTACCAGGGTATCATTTATACCCAAACGCAAATAATCGGCCAGGCCTTCAGTAAGCAATACCGCCTGATCCCCTTGGTTGAGATATTCTCCGGATACCAGTTTATCGTTTAATCCGGTAACTGCGGTCTCATCAGCAGGTTCAATACCTACTAACATACTGCCTTTGGACAGGTTATCGGAGGCTGCCAAAACAAAGGACTCCAAACGGGGAACCGCGGAGGTCACTTGTGAATTGCCGGAAATTGCTTCGGTAACCAAGGAAGCAGGCTCAAAACTATTTTCCAGGGTCTTATCTTCCCAATATCCCTGTCCGTGTACCTGGACATATCCGGTATAAAAGCCCACTACATTGTCTTTCATTTTATCCAGCAGGCCTTTTTTCACGGAATCCATCAATATCGATAATAAGACAGCAAAAACTATTGATCCCATAGTGATCAGACTGCGTCTTTTATTCCTCCATAGATTTCGCCAAGCTAGTTTTAACAGCATTTCAGTATTGTTCCGTGCCTATCGCACCCGTTTCATATTTTGTAAGGAGAAATAGTTTTCTCCAATATCGATATCATAGTCGACCTGCTGGTACTTGATCACCGTTTTATGCCCGGGTTTGTCCACAGGAATATATTCCATTTTAGAAGGTAATAGTCGGCCATCCAAAGTTTCAATTTCAGAGAAGATCACCCGGTTAACCAGGTAGCCGTCTTCATCATACAATTCCGTTTGTAGTTCCATAAAATCCTTTTTATCGATCCAATTGTAGATCTTTCCCCATACTACCGGGGCATCAGGCTTTGGAATTAATTCAATTTTATAACATTCCCGATCCAATACCACCGAGTCGCCCAGTAAGCGATGCGTATAATCCTCTATTATGGAAGATTCTTTAATAAGATCATCATTGGTAAAGTCAGAGCCCATCCAGGACTGCATCATCATAGAAGGCGGTAGTTTTATATTTCGGTCAATGGAAGGGATCCAATTCCAAATCTCCTTAGTCCTCTTCAGGAAGGTAGTCCCCTTATCCCGGGCCGGGTTGATGATGAGGATTAAGGAGTAATCCGTACCCAAAGACCAGGCCTTTACCTCCATATCGCGAGACCAATTGGGGCGTACGATGCTAATCTTCATTTGAGAATAGCTGGTTTCCCCTCTTCTTTTCTGATCGGCCTTGGTCACGATCTCCACTGCGCTGAGATTCTGGCCACACAATGGCTCAGAGACGCTTAACAAGGCCAACATCAGGATTATTAAGTGCTTCATATCTGAACTATAATAGTGATTTTTATTTTGAAGTCGCGGCTAAGGTCAAAAGGTTCAAAAGGCATTGCTTTTTTAAACCACTTAAAGGTAGGAACTGATGGGGCTATTGAAATGACCAAGATCAAAACAGCGCTTGATATTGGTCAGGATGTCCTGGGTGTACGGGTTACCGTACTTAAGGCATATGCAGCTGCTCCCCATATGGGAGTATTTTCTTGATTGACTACTCTTACGGGAATTCCTTGCAAATAGTGTTGTAAGCGCCCGGCCTGCTGAAAATGCTCCGCAAATCGCTTGGTATCCAACAAGGTGATCAGCTGTGGTACTATACTCCCGCCAATGAAAACTCCGGCAGCAGCATTGAACTTAAGGGCCAATTGGGCACATTCCACCGCCAGGAATTTAAAAAACAACCCCACAGTTTGATCACAGAGATCACTGGTTCCTGATAAAGCGGCCTTGGTAATGCTTTCAGGATTATCAAAAGGCTGCTCTTTTCCAGCGGCAGTGTGATCTTGTTGCCGCAAAAATTGGTAGATCCTGAGGATCCCCGGACCGGATATCAATCGTTCCCAACTTATATGGTGAAACTGTGGTTTGAGATAGTGCCACAGATCGATCTCTAACGAGGTGCGGGGAGCGAAATCACAATGGCCTCCTTCGCTGGAAAAGGGGCGGAAACCCCGGCCATTAAAGTAAATACCCACTTCTCCCAGTCCGGTTCCCGGTGCTATCAAAGCAGCATTTCCCGGCCTTGGATCACCTGCAACTACCGTATGTAGCTGGGATTCATTCAGGGTTCCCAATCCGTAAGCGCTAGCCTCCATATCGTTGAGAATACTAACTGGGATATCTGGCAATTGGGTTACTAATTCCTTTTTTTTGATGACCCAGGGGAAGTTAGTACCACGAACTGCACCCTCGATCACTGGGCCGGCCACCCCCAGGCACAAAGCCCGTACATCTGAGGTATCCGGCTGATAAAAAGACTGAAATAACTGTATAAAGGAATCAAATTCATGGGTATTATAGGATTTCATATTCAGTAATTGCAACTGCCCGTGTTGACCCTGAAAAAGACCCAGCCTGGCTCTAGAACCCCCTATATCGGCTGCTATTACCCTGCCCTCTCGGGCCTGTGTACCCTGGGACCGCGGGAAGATCATGGGGTATCCAAGAATGTTAAGTTTATCAGACATAATAAGGGTAAATCATAAAGCTAATACTTGGTGATCAGCAGATTATGACCTAAATCATGGCTCTCTATGACATAAAACAGAGGTAATAATTTTCCTAGAGGGTAGCTTAAGACTGCTCCAATACGTCTTCGTCAATGCCTTCAACCATTACACTGCCCAAATCACTGCGAACCTACTTGTCCGAAGCTGGGCTTATTACCCGATTTGCCATTCGATTTGGGAAAGAAGTATTTATGCCTCCCTATGAGCTCAGAGAGTTTTTGCGGCAATGTTATATTTTGGGCTATAAATCCTTGCCGTTAGTAGCGGTGACCGGCTTTATAATGGGTTTGGTGCTCACCTTGCAAACCCGTCCCACGCTTATGGAATTTGGAGCAGAAGCCTGGATGCCCTCTATGGTGGGTATCTCCATTGTGAGGGAAATAGGTCCGGTAATTACCGCTCTTATCTGCGCTGGAAAAATTGGCTCCAGTATAGGAGCAGAATTGGGATCTATGAAAGTGACCGAGCAGATCGATGCCATGGAAGTGTCGGGGACCAATCCTTTCAGATATTTGGTAGTAACTAAAATTATGGCGACCACTATTATGATACCCATCCTGGTGATACTCGCTGATTTCATAGCGCTATGCGGCTCGTTTTTGGTCGAATATACCAAAGGTGCGGTATCCTGGCAGCTGTATTTCAGCCAGGTTTTTGCCCATTTGGATTTTGGGGATCTGATGCCTTCCACGGCAAAGTCTTTCTTTTTTGGTTTTGCCATCGGGTTAATAGGGTGTTACAAAGGGTATAATTCAAAAAAAGGTACCGCAGGGGTAGGACGGGCCGCAAATTCTGCAGTGGTGGTATCTTCGATGTTGTTGTTTATAATTGACTTCGTGGCAGTCCTTATCGCGGATATTTTCTACGAATTATAACCAAATGGAGCGATCCAATTACCATACGCAGCCTACCGCCAACGGCAACCAAGAGGTCCAATCTTCAGTGGTGTATATTCGTGATCTGTACAAATCTTTCGGGAATAATCATGTACTAAGGGGCTTCAACATGGATCTTTTTCCAGGTGAAAACCTGGTGATCATTGGCAAGTCGGGATCAGGTAAATCAGTCCTGGTAAAATGTCTGGTAGGCCTGATAGAACCGGATTCCGGTATATTAAAGATCCTCGATCAGGACATCACCCAGCTTGCACAAAAGGAAATGGACGAATTAAGAACCGAAAT
Organism: Cyclobacteriaceae bacterium; assembly: GCA_029861825.1. Lineage (GTDB taxonomy): Bacteria > Bacteroidota > Bacteroidia > Cytophagales > Cyclobacteriaceae > JAJCYK01. Next base: position 2,746 of record JAOTYN010000116.1, on the reverse strand, counting down.
TGGATTTTTGTTCCAGGGTAGTGCGCTCTATGACTCCATGACCGTAAGAGAGAACCTGGAATTTCCATTGCGTCGACACCCCGATAAGGTCCCGGGCAGTAGCGAAACGGACTCGTTGGTAGAAGATGCCTTGGAAAGTGTAGGACTCCTGCATGCTATTGATCTTATGCCGGAAGAACTTTCGGGAGGCATGAAACGCAGAGTAGCCCTGGCCCGTGCGCTTATGCTGGATCCTAAGGTCATCGTTTATGATGAACCCACCAGCGGCCTGGATCCCATCACGGCTAAAGAGATCATACATTTGATCATGGATATCCAAAATCAGCGAGGAACCGCCTCCATAATCATTACCCATGACATGGATTGCGCCCGGGTCATTGCCAATCGCATGATCATTTTAGTTGATGGTGTCAATTATGCAGAAGGGACCTACCAGGAACTTTATAAAAACCCAGATCAAAAGGTGAAAGCTTTCTTTAAATAATTAGCGATGAAACGAGATACCGGCGATAATATTAAACTTGGATTTATGGTAACGCTTTCACTGATCTTGTTTGTTATCGCCATTTATTTTATTGGCACCAAGCAAAATCTATTTGGCCAGAATTTTTATATCACCGCCATTTTCAATAATGTGAACGGCTTACAATCTGGGAATAATGTGCGTTTTGCCGGCATTAATGTGGGTACGGTTGACAAGATCGTTATCGTCAGTGACTCTACCGTAGAAGTCCATATGAAAATGGGAGAAGGCGTACGGAGTTACATTAAAAAGGATGCTATTGCCAGCATAGGCTCCGATGGTTTGGTAGGCAATATGCTGGTGAATATCAGCCCCGGCAACGGAGAGCAACCAGCCGTGGAAAATCAGGATAGGATCGCTTCCTTTAGTCGTACCGATACCGATGATATTTTAAACGCGCTCAGCAGCACCAATGAGAATATTGCCCTGCTCACCCGAAATTTGCTTACCATTACTGAGAAGATAAACGAGGGAGAAGGCGCCATAACCGCTTTATTGAATGACCCCGGTATGAGTGAGAATCTTAAGAGCACCTTTTCCAATATAGAGGAGGTCACTAAGAGTGCATTGGTGGCCACTAATCGACTGGGCAACGTGGCTCAAGACATTGAGAACGGCAAAGGGCTTTTGGGGTTTCTCTTAAATGATACCACCGTAGAATCCGAAATGAAATTGGTGCTGGCCAAAATCCATGAATCCGGTGATAACCTGCAAACCGCGTCGGTTAATTTGCAGCAAGCCACTTCAGCATTAAATCAAGGCGAAGGCACCTTAAATGCCCTGTTGTACGACAGCTCCATGTCCAACGACCTTAAGCAGAGTTTGGCCAACATTAAGGTAAGCAGCGCCTTACTCACTGAAAACATGGAGGCCATGAGAGAAAACTTTCTATTCAGAAAGTACTTTAAAGAAAAGAACAAGGAAAATGACCGAGAGTAATTACCCCAAGACAGTTCAGTCCGGAAAAATTACCCCACGAGGTTTTTTTACATCCACCATTTTTACGCTGAATAGTGGAAATTGATGTTTTTGACCCATTCTTTCCGTATGACTGCCTACCAATAAATGCGCCAAACCTTTTCGCCCGTGGGTTTCCATGAAGATCATATCTATCTCATGCTGTTGACAGAACCAACTGATGCCTTCTTCGATGTTGTAGGCATTAATCGTATGCATTTCATAGTTTTCAAGCAGAAATTCCGATGCAAAGTTTTTAATAGTGTTGCTACTGAACTGGCTGCTCTCAAAATCGGAAGGTGTTATTACTTTTAGCAGATGAAGTTTTGCGTTAAACAGTTCCATGAATTGATAGATCATCGGAAATGAAAACGAATACTCCTGGTTGAAACTGGAAGCAAACACAATATTTTTCACCTCCTTAATCTTGATGGGGTCTTTTAAAGTCAATACCGGTATGTCGGAAACCTGTACCACCTTCTTGGTATTCGATCCCATTAAGAATTTGTCTATACCCGTATGTCCTTGTGTTCCCATTATAATTAAATCCACCTGGCTCTTTTCGGCCTCATGCAGTATGGTTCGGTACACCTTCCCGGAACTTACCTTGGTCAATAAATTCACCCCTTTTAACTGTGGGTTGGTTTGGTAGCGCTTTAGGCGGTCGACAGCCACGGTAGTGGCTATTTCCTCCAGATTGGTACCACTTATTTCGTTTTTCAGTTGGAAACTCCCATAGCCCGGTATATCCACCACATGCAGCAAAATCAGCTTGGATTGCAGTTTTTTGGCGAATGTGGCCGCAGTGAACAACGCTGCATCTGCTTCTTCCGAGAAATCAGTGGGCACTAAAATGGTATTGATCAGATCTGCCATGTTTATTAGTTTGTAGTCACATCAAAGTCTATTACTTCTTTTATAGCGGTTGGTAATTGTGCGATCACATCTTGTAACTCCCCGGCAGATACAAAATGACTCAAGTTCTTGAATACCGTATTAACAGCGAAGATGGCATATTCTTTATTAGGGAAATCATCCGGCTCGGCCAGATGTTCAGAGGCCAATAACGCTTCCCAAAGGCTATCTGTAGTATGGAACTTAAGGGGTTTCTCAGAATACTTCCAATCCTCCACAAATATCCCTTTAAGAATAGTAGGCAGCTGGGCCATTAATTGAAACGATTCGGATATTAATATTCGGTCCCTGACGGTATGTAAAACTGCTTTCAGGATCCTTCTGGCTTTGTCATGATCATTGGGGCAACCC
>JAOTYN010000115.1 GCA_029861825.1 Cyclobacteriaceae bacterium | reverse complement strand
TTCCATTATAACTTCATTCAACCGCAACTTTGCTAAAAGAAACGATGGGAACCCCAACACCCACAGCTTTGTGGCCTCTCCGGAGATTGTTACCGCCATGGCGATCGCCGGCGATCTGGGTTTTAATCCCCTTACCGATACGCTTACCAACGACCAGGGAGAGGAAGTAATATTAGATGAGCCTCAAGGTATTGAACACCCCGTTCAAGGTTATGCGGTAGAAGACAACGGTTATCAGGAACCTGCCGAGGATGGCAGTGCCATTGAAATAAAGGTTGACCCTGAATCCAAGCGCCTTCAACTGCTCACACCCTTTGCTCCCTGGACGGGTCAAAACTTAAATGGAATCAAACTGCTGATCAAGGCCAAGGGGAAGTGTACCACCGACCATATCAGTATGGCAGGGCCCTGGCTGAGATACCGAGGACATTTGGACAACATATCCAATAATCTTTTGACAGGCGCATTAAACTATTTCAATGAGGCCACTGATTCTGTGTTGAACCAGCTCACTGGAGCATATGGACCAGTACCTGACACTGCCCGTGCTTACAAGGCTGCAGGTATCCCTACCATTGTAGTGGGAGATCACAATTATGGGGAGGGTTCATCCCGGGAGCATGCTGCCATGGAACCCCGCCACCTGGGGGTTTATGTGGTACTCGTAAAATCATTTGCCAGGATCCACGAAACCAATTTGAAAAAGCAAGGTATGCTGGCCCTGACCTTTCAGAACGAACAGGACTACGATAAGATCCTGGAAGACGACACTATCGATATCGTGGACCTCAAGGATTTTACACCTGGTAAACCCCTTACCCTGCATGTGAAACATGCGGATGGAACAGAAGATACTATTGTAACTCATCACAGTTACAATGAAGGACAAATTGAATGGTATCGGGAGGGTTCGGCGTTGAATCTTATTAAAAAACATAACGCTTAAGACCCGGAAGGGTTTATTTGGACGTATTATAGATAACTATTAAATTCGAGTGTGCAAGTTCTAAATACTTCTTCTCAACAGAGCATCTTATACCAGACCAAAAAGGGCACTGTGATCCAGGACGATGGGACTTGCCAGTTTATACTGGAGTTTCAAGGCAGAAAGACACTATTCAAGGTCAGCGAATTCCTGCAGTTCAAGAAAACGCTTGATGAGATTAATCTGGCAGACCTATTTCTGGGAGAAGGAACAGGTATTGATGTACAGATCATACACTATAGAGGGTCCGATCATTTTTTTGTCTTAACCCTATGTGAGCTGGTGGCTCTAAAGGACTTGATGCATGGTGCTATGACCATGATTGCATTGAATCGTATGGTCCACGACCGCCTACAGGCTGTGATATTTTAAGTTATTAAGACCAATTCTATATTGTCCGAAGACTACAATAAGTGACGGCATAATGCTACTTTTGTAAAAAACATATATATGAAAGATCTTGTCAGAATGAAAACATCGTTATCCGAAGAGATCGAAGCTTTGCTGAACGGTCAAGTTAAGATGGAGGCAAAGTCCTCCTCCATTTATTTAGCAATGGCCGCTTACTGCGATCGCTTGGGATTTGAAAATAGTTCGGAATTCTTCTTTCAACAAGCTGAGGAAGAGCGTCAGCATATGCTGAAGATCTTTCGATATATTGCGGATGCCGGCGGCACACCGGTCAGTCCGGATGTGGCAAACGTTCCCCAGGAGTTTGGCAGTTTTCGCGGTGTTTACGAAAACGCTTTGGAGCAAGAGATCGAAGTAACCAACGCTATCAATAAAATAGTAAGCGCGGCTTATAAAGGGGGTGATCATACTACTGCGAACTTTCTCCAATGGTTTATCAGCGAGCAACAAGAGGAGGAATTTACTGCTCGCAAACGACTGGAATTATTCGATGTGATCGGTGAAGAGGGTATCGGAGCCTACATGATCGATCAGAAGATTCCTGAAATCGGCCCTCCAACATCGGAAGACGCTGAAGCATAATATACAAGACCCTTAACGGGTCTTTTTTTAACTGTCAGATCTTAGAATTACAGGTAAATCCTTAGGGCGTACCCGGCCATGCCAGCGCTGTCCATAAACTACTGAGGGGGCCATCTTGCAGCGGTCCAGGCATTTGCATTTTACCACCTGTACGTTTTTAAGCCCCTGTTTCTTGATGTCGGTTTTCAATTGTTGACGGAGGTCCTTGGCACCCTTTTTAATACAATCCTTGCCGTGACAAACAAAGATGACCTTTACCTCCTTTTGATATCTTTTCATACTCCCCCAGCAGCAGCCTGCATTAGAATTCCGCATAGAATAGCACCGTAGGTGCCTAAAGCATATCCCAGAACGGCCAGCAGGACCCCTACCGGGGCCAAAGCCGGGTTGAAAGCAGCCGCCACCACCGGAGCGGAAGCTGCCCCACCAACATTAGCCTGACTGCCAATTGCCGTAAAGAAAAAAGGCGCCTTGATAAGTTTTCCCACTGATAACAACAGAATGATGTGCACAGAGATCCAAATTAAACCCAAAGCAAACAGGCCTGGGTTCCGGAAGATCTCCATGACATCCATACTCATGCCTATGGTGGCTACCAAGGTAAATATAAATAAACTACCGATCCTGGAAGCCCCTACCCCTTCCAATTTCTTCATAGGAGAAAATGATAAGCAGAGTCCTATGGTGGTAGCTACTACCACCATCCAGAAAAATGCTGAGCTTAGGGACTGCAAATTGTACCTCTGAAGAAGATCCTGGTGCTGCTGAAACCAGGGAGCGATCAAATCCGCACCCCAATGAGCCAGTCCAGTACCACCAAATCCGATACCCATGATCAGCATGGTATCCGGGAGTTCCGGCATTTTGCTGATACTTAAACGATAGTTTTCGATTTTGGTCTGTAACGCATCAATAGCGCTGGCATCTGCCTTGAAGACCTTATCCACTTTTTGAGACCGACCTGCACCCAACAACAAAAAAGCCATCCATATGTTGGCCACGATCACATCGACAGTGATCATTGAAGAGAATATTTTGTCGCTTGCCTGAAAGATCTCTTTCATGGCAGCCTGATTGGCCCCACCTCCAATCCAGCTGCCGGCTATGGTAGTCATACCTCGCCAAACAGCATCGGGTCCGCTACCCCCTACCACATCGGGGGCCACTGCCGAAATGATCAGGATGGCAATGGGACCCCCTAGTATGATGCCCACGGTGCCGGTAAAAAACATGATCAAGGCTTTGGGACCCAGATTAATGATTCCTTTGAGATCAGTGCTCAGGGTCAGCAGAATGAGACTAGCCGGCAACAAATAACGTGAGGCCACAAAGTACAATTTGGATGACTCGCCGGAAATAATGCCCAAAGAGTTAAATATTGAGGGTACGAAATAGCACATCAATACCATGGGAATAAAAGTGTAGAACTTCTTCCAAAACTTCTTTTCACTGTTGGAAGTGGTGAAAATAAAGGCCAGTATCACCATCAGTAATCCCATTACGATGGCATCATTTTGGATCAATGGGGCAGATCGTTCCATGCAAAAAAATAATTTGCCAAAAAAAGAGAATTAATCCGCAAGATGCAAATGAAGCTACTGCTTGGAGGCACTATATTCCCGGCAAGCCCCTTACAGGACTTTGAAGTCGATCCAGGATATCTTGGGCTTTTGAAGATTGGTACCCGCCGGAGTCAGCAACTTCTTTCAACAGCGACTCCGCCTCATCGGTACGGTGCACCTTTAAATAACTTAAAGCCAAATACCATCTTCCAACCTCCTGATACATGGAGCCAGTTTTATTCACATTTTCGAAAGAGACCGTAGCCTCATCGAATCGTTCCAGGGAAAAGTAGGCAATACCCAAATACAGTTGAGCAGCCAGGTAATTATCAGAGCTTTGGGGTACCTCTTGAAACTTTGACAGGGCTTCCACATACTCTTTTTTGTCGTAATGAGAAAGAGCTTGCATAAAGGGGTCTGCATCCTCGGGTCCCATAGTAGTAAAGCGATTGGGATAAACTTCGAAATTGTCCGCCACCAGTGAGGCGTCCGAATACGTCTGATAGAAATAAAAGTAGGCGCTAAAAGCGGTTATTACCAGCACTACGGCGGCGGCAATCCGATAAATGCTGAATACGGGAACTGCCGCGGTACTGGACTGTGATTGGTAAATGTGCTTTACCTTATCTTTGATCCTGACCTTGGTATAAAGATCAACCAGCGTGTGGATTTCACGGTGACGATCCACCTCTGCGGCCAATTCAGGGTTGTTTTCCAACTCCTGCTCAAAGTCACGCTTCTCCTGACTGGACAGCGTGTCGTTGAGATATTCCTCAATTTGTTCAAAAGTATATTTAAATTCCATGGTGGTCTCCTTTCCTATTTCCTTAATTCTCCAACTAATTGTTGAACCAGAGGGTCATGATCCATCAGACCTCTAAGTTCTTTCAAACATTTGTTTTTCTTATTCATGGCTACTTGCGATCCGCTGAAGTCCAGTTTTTCCGCAATTTCACTCATGGCATAACCTTGTCCCCAGAAATAAAGCACTTCCTTACATTTTGCTCTAAGTTGGTCAAACATCTGCTCGATAAGTGATCGTTGCTCCTCATCCAATAAATCGATCTCAGGAGTATCTTCATCCCGGTCATCTACGATCATGGTTGACTGGTAATCTTTTTCGCGCATATACTTTTTAAATCGTTTGTACCACATTCCTTTACATATAGCATACAAATAGGTGTGCACACTGCTCTCTCCTTTGAAAGAACCCCTCTTAACGTTGAAGAGGAGTGCGGTAAGCGCCTCCTGCAGGATGTCCTCCGCGTCCTCTTGTGAACCGCTTCGGGAAAGTATCAGTTGATTAATTCGCCCTTGATTCTTTTCTATCAAATACGAAATCACCTGGTCTTCCGCACGATCACCCTGCTTAATGGCTTCCACCACTTGCTGATCGCTATATTTTTGTCTTTTGAACATTAGTACCTGCTGCTGATCAAAACCTAACCTGGTTTAATATAAATATATTTTTCACTCTTCTGAAAAGCCTTTTAAAGACACCTATCAATAATTTTTATACTTTTTTAAGTAAACCGGTTAGGTCCGCAAGCCTTTAGGGTACTAAGACATGAACACTAAAAACAAAAATCATGAAATCTACTCTAAATCAGGCAGTTTTGATTCTAGTGATCAGTATCATGGCCTCCCTGAACGTATTTGCACAAAAGCGCTTCGACAACCCCAAACAAAACCGAAAAATAGTTATGACCAAATCCGGTCCTAAATCAACAATCACAGAAAACTGGATCCCCATGGACACTATGTCAGTCGATCAAAAACGAGAGATCTTTGAAGCCCTGGTCCAAGACTCCAGAACTTCTGTGAGCAAAGAAACGGATGCAGAATTTAATCGACGCACTCAACCAAGAAAACAAACCGCTCAGCAGGTGCAGAACTTTGGAGATACGCCGACTACAAAATCAAGATCCTGGGATCTGACAACCTTTGGCAGCAAAATTTTTGATCTATGACATTGAAGTGGATTTTTTTAGTATGCCTGATGTGGGATTAAGTACCCCATTCATTTTTTAAGTTACACTATGAGAGGCTTCGGCCTCTCTTTTTTTTGGAAAAAAATACCATTGGTGCGGTTAGGATTTAACAGGCACAGGGTACTAATAGTTAGCATAGTTAATCAAACAAATCATGAAAACTCTAACACACTTTATATTAGCAGTACTCTTATTGTCGGGTGCCACATCCCTGGATATGTTCGCTCAACATCCACAGCAGCGTCAAGCTGTAGTAAAAGAAAAGACCTCTTCAGCTTCAGAAAATGCTCATAGCAAAAAATGGCTGAATTCTAATTTTGGATCAGCGTCAGAAAGCCGGCTACAACACCACGCAGGCCCAGATAATATTCAAAAAAAACATTTAGCCACCATTAAGCACCAGTCTGCAAAAAGCTACCAAGATAAGAATGGACAAGGGAGTGGCATGAAATCTCACCATGACACCTTGAAGGCCATAATCAATAATATGAAAGCCCATCATGAGCACCATGGCTCCCAGCCTCCGTCAGGGGGCAGCATTCGCAATCAGCAGGGATTAAGGGTGCAGGTCGGTCATTAGTTAAGCCGTCAGTTCATCACCATGATGTTCTAAGAATACGTTTGTTGAGGTTTCTAAAAGGGTGCCTTCCGAAAGGAGGCGCCCTTTTATTGTGGTCTTCAAGCTGAAATGTTATCCCATATCAATCAATTTTAAAGAATCGAAAAAAAATTTACTCGAGCTGGTTAGGTAACCATCGACAAGTGGTACTAAGGTTTGTAAACAGTAAATACAGTATCATGAAAACAATGAATTTAAATGCCATTTTAATATTATCACTAGTCGTTTTTATTTTTGCTAGTTGTAAAAAGGACCAGGAACCTATGGTTCTGGCTCCTCAGAATGTAACTGTGGAATACCTGGACAGCCTGGCTAGTCCCATAAATACCCTTTCCACGGGACAGAATTATTCGGTAGGGTATCAATTCAGACCAAAGATCAACGGAAAGATCACGGAGTTAAGCGTCAATTTACCTAACGCCGGTGATTATAAGATCTCGATCTGGGATGTTGATACTCAAACTTTGCTCACTCAAACCACCATAAACCAAGCGTATGGTAATTGGGCGAACAAGGACATTCCGGATTTGGCCTTAGAAGCTCAAAAAACTTATGCCATTAGTTTTTTGTTGCCGGCTACCGATTATTACTACGTGGATAACCTGACTTTGCCCGTTGATATGACCAATATTACCATTATCAACAGCATTGCAGCGAATGGAGATGGGTATCCGGTAGATCAAACTTTTACGGATCATTTGTTCGGTTTTGTGGATCTCACCTTTCAGGCCGATCCACAATAATCATCTTTCTATATGTTGTGCGATAAGGCATGCCTTGAGGGCATGCCTTATTTTATGGTACTAAATTCTCATTTGGTGATTAGGTTTTGGTTTCCCCGGAGTACTAATAGATGTAACTTAAACCTAATACCATGACAACGCTAAAATTTCAATCTTTGCTGATGCTTTCATTCGTATTTGCAGCAGCGGTATTGTACCCAGACGACCAACACCAAAATTTCTTACGACAGGAGATCATTTCCTCCATTCTTGATAGTCACGCAGATACCGTGGAGACTGACATGATCGGCAATGATTATTCCGTCGGCTACATCTTTTCTCCCAAAGTAAGTGGTAAAATAACCCGATTAGGGATCAAAATACCGGATTCTGGAATTTTCAAGATCTCCATTTGGGATGTGGATACCAAAACCTTAATTACTCAAACCACCGTTCACCAGGGACGTAAACATTGGAACTACAAGGATATACCAGACGTAAATGTAGTAAAGCAAAAAAACTATGTGGTGTGCCTGATGCTACCCTTGGGAACTCAATATTTTACCGCTCCTAATCTTAAACTTCCTCTTGATGCCCACGGGGTAAAGGTAGTTCAGAGTGTGGCCTCTTTTGGTGATGCTTATCCGGCAGACCAAATAATGCCCGATGCACTGTTCGGATTCATTGATTTTACTTTCGAACCGTCACACTAGGAACGTTTACCAATACGTCGCATTCATTACTAATAATTTAAAGGAAGGGTTACGGCTTTACTCTTTTGTCATAAAGTCTTATATTAAACATAGGTTATGCGATTTACCAAGAACTATCTACTTACCGGTATAGCCTGCATTTTCTGCTGTTTTACAGCCTCAGCGCAAGATAACACCCCAACTGGGCCGGAGATCACTATGGACCAGGACAAGCGTTATGAGAATGTCTATACCTTTGAAGTGATCAATGAGCCGATTTTGGACCAGATGGCCGGAGCTCCTGAAGCATTTTATGACTATTTCTGGGAATTTGGCGATGGGAGTTTCAGTCTTGAAGAGAAGCCCACCCATACCTACAAGGATTTCGGGAATGGAGATGTCCTGGTGGCCTTAACGAATAATTACAGTAATGGAGGGGCCCCTCCCACTCGACCCAAAAAAAAACGCAAGACTAAAGACCGGCCCCCACCTCCTGAGAACACTTTAGCTGCCAATTGGAAAGAAGGTGGCGAAATCAACAGCACCCTGGAAGCGGGTCAATCCCTGGGAATTATGACCAATCATTCTCCACGACCTGGAGATCCCATCGTAGCAGTGCTGTCATACAAAAACAACGGATTATCAGGGATCTCCCCGGGACTTCCACAAGAGGGCCGGGTATATCTTTTTTACAATGAAAAGTCCTACGACTACGATAATTTCACCTTTCAAAGCTCCAGACAGCATGCCGGAGAAGTATTAACTCAGGGGTTTCCTCCTGAAGACCTCGCCTGGAACTATCCCGGTTTTCAGGAAAGTGTCTGGACTAGTAATGCCTCTTTAGGGCCAATTGCCATCTCCAAAGAAGTAAATATGGCTAATGAGCACAAGGACATTCTATTGCGCGATGCCAAAAAAAAGTACCATAATGTGCTAACCTGGGACTTCAATGATCTACAAAAAGACGAAGTGCGCAATATATTCAGCACCTTCGTAACAACTCCGGAAATGCTGCGGGATACCAGTGCTACTATTAACTTTCAAGCGATCATGGTGCCCCATAACTCCGTTACTGCCGAGAGCTATACCCTGGCGCTAACCGTGCAAGCTTCACACGATCCCAATAAAATGTACGTTTCGGAACGTTTCATCAACAAGAAAGATATGCGCACCGAGGGCCTGGTATACACCATTAAATTCCAGAATATCGGAAGAGGGCCCGCTAGCAACATAATGATCGAAAATCAGATCCATCCTTCCTTGGACCCCAGTACCTTGAAAATAATTGATCATTATCCTCAAACACTATGGTGCGATTGGGTGGATTCACTGGGTATAAGCAGTTGTCATGATACCCTGGTCAGTAAAGGCTTGATCACTTGGAAATTCAATAACATCTACCTGCCTGGTCGTCGTCAGCAAGATAAGGAGGGTAAAAAGGCCACCAAGGGCTGGATCAAATACTCCATTAGACCGTATAGCCGCATAAAGGGTCGAAACTTTAGGGGGAGAGCGCACATTTACTTCGATCGAAATGAGCCTATAGCTACCAACCAAGTACGAACCAAAGTCGACAAATCCCGTAGTGTGGGCTTTAAAGCAGGTTTACATGACGTGGAGAATGACTTCGAGCATTTGTTCGGAGGAATCGTATGGGCCCCATTCCGACCCAAGGGATTTTATCATCAAGGGGAATTAATGGTGTCCGAAGAAGGATACCTTTTTGCAGAGACATTGACCGACGTACCACTGGGAACCGATGCCGCTGGCAATACGCTTTTTGGCAATTTGCATTCGGAGTACGACTACTCCCTGTTGTTCGTGGATTTTGTTCCCTTACAAATAAGAAAGAACTTATTGCGTACCATCAGCGTAGGAATTGGAGCTCAACTTTCCTTGTTGGTGCGAGCCGATGAGCATGTTAATGTCCAACGGGTGTTTAACCAACCTGGTCCGCCTGAGGAAAACGAGGTACTATCCACCCGAGTAGTGGATCTATTGGATGGAGTGGATGATGATCGATTTAATGTGGTAGAACCGGGATTGTTTTTGGATGTGAACGTGGGAAAGATAATAGAGGGACCTGCCGGCGGGATTCGCATGATATTGAAAAATGCCAAGCGACCTGTGCCAGATAATCTTGAAGTTGGCAAGACTGAAGTTAGAACCTTTATACAAGTCTATTTCCAGTACAATTGGTAACCATACCACCCAGCAGGAGGGCAAATCTTGCCCACCTGCAACGATTTGCTTAAATTGTTGTATACCCATCGTCAACAAACTTGAGGTCATATACAGAAGGTAAGGAACCTGCATATGGATTCTGTTCCAAAGGGAACAACAGTTGCAGTTTAAAAGCTGTCAAACTGCTGTACCATAGTGGATTCATCATAATTTTATGGCTATTCCCTTTATTTAACTATGCTCAGGAATCATCCCCTGAACTTGCAGAAAATTATCTGTCGAAGGCCGAGGACCTCGCTGCCAGAGGAAAGGCAGATAGCGCAAGTCTTTACTACAAGAAACTGGCGGATATACACTATCAGGATGGCCATATCGTAGATTTTATCTATGACTATATTGATGCGGCCTTTTTGTACACGATCACCGGCCGCTTTTATCAAGCTGCTAACCTATTAAAGCAAGCTTTGCCCAGGTTGAGAACTCCTGTCGACCCTGATGAGCAGTGGGCTTTTCTATGGCTGCATATCCATTTAGCTCATAACTATCATCAAATCGGAGACTATTTACAGGCCAAACAGCTATACGAAAAAGCCTTACTGAACTATGTGGGCCAGGAGCACCGGAATTTTGAGGTGGCTAATTACCTGTACCGGCCATTGGGAAATATT
>JAOTYN010000114.1 GCA_029861825.1 Cyclobacteriaceae bacterium | reverse complement strand
GAGGTGTACTCATTCGTTGATCTGTCCTGCGGACCCTTTGACTTTGCTACTACCTGTTATTTTGTTGATCCCATCGACGACTCGGAGGTACTGCTATACCGGAATGAAGGCAACAATCAGGAGTTTTTGGATAGACTAAAAGTACGTTCAAGACTACTGGCTCCCTTTGACGAATTCACCGCCCGCCACTACTTTCTGGTGAATCAGTACACCATATCAGAAGAAGAATCCGAGTACTGGGAAAAGATAGATGCTGTGGCCAACCAATCGGGAAGCTTGTTTGATGTACAACCGGCGGCAGTGGCGGGCAACATCATAGAAGAGGGCAACGAACCGTCGCAAGTGCTGGGTTATTTCGGAGTTAATGGTGCCAATGCCGTGCGCACTTTTACCACTCCATTTAATATTTTACCCATTCGCATTTTTGACTGCAACGACCCATCATACTTTAGGGATCATTTACCGGAATGCTGTAATTGTTCTACCAAGACTGGTATTCAAATTGAAAGACCTGATTACTGGGATGAGGATTAGCAGAAAAAACATAGGGAAATTAATAATGGGCCTCATGCTTTGGGCACAGAGCACCATGACGTTAATAGGCCAAAGTCAAGAGTGTATTGAGGTGCACTTTGACAAATCTTTCTATGTGGCAGGCGAAACCGTGTGGTTTAAAGCCTATCTGAGTGCAGAATCCGGAGACGTAAGGAGTAAGATTTTACACATTGACCTGGTTGATCACCTCAACCAAAATATCGCTACACTGAAATTACCAATTAACGAAAAAAGCAGCTTTGCGAGCATCCCACTGCCCATGGATGCCTATGAGGGCCATTACCGGTTTAGGGCTTACACCCACTACAATATGAACTTCGAACCTGCCCTGGTCTATGAGACACTCTTACCGGTATACCAATTAAGTAAAGATCACCAGTTGCCGGCTGATTCCATTAACTCCATCCCCAAACAGCGACTGGAAAATTCAGGGATCTCATTAGCTTTTGACAAGAGCGTTTATCAGACCAGAGACACCATGAGGGTGTCCATACAACTCCTGAATAGTAATGACACCCAGGGTGCACTGGATGCACCGGGTAGAGGCAATCTTTCGGTAGCGGTGATTCCCCTGGAACTGGCTGGTCTGGAAGTTAAAACCAACCCTAATACTCCATGTACTAGAGGGAAGCTTAAAAACGAACAACCCGTACCCCCGCAACGCACTCTTTACCTGGAAGGAAAGTTGCGAGACCCCATCACCAAAACAGATGCAGAACCAAAACTGATTACCGTTTTTATGGACAAATCCTCCAGGTTGATCAAGGCCTATGCTGATAAGGGTAATATAAGGATACCGGTATATGACTATTGGGGCACTGGAGTATTTCAGATCATGAATCTGGACCCCTATAATACTACAGAGTTTGAATTTATTGCCAATAGTGAGGTCAAGTTCAGCACACCCTACTACAATACGGAACTGCCGGTCCGCACACCGGTAATACTGGAATACATGGATCAATTGGAAAAACGCCGCAAGATCATTGAGTTATTTGAATTGAACGACTTAGGGGAAATCAAGTATTCTCAGCCCCCCGAGATGACCGCCGATGCCGTATACCACACAGAAGATTACCGTGATATTTATTCCTTTGAAGAGTTTATTAATGAAGCTATTGGCAATGTAAAAGTTGGAGCCATTAACGGCATAAAAACCATAAGACTCTTTAACCGGGAATTGGGTGATCCTTTTCCACAGCATCCCTGGTATATAGTAGATGGGTTCACCACCTATAATGAAAAGGAAGTGTTGGACATCCAGTATAAAGACGTCGTGGAAGTCCGCCTTTACTCCAAAACGTCTACGGTTCAGGAATACTTCAAAGATTTTACCTGGAACAGCGGGGTGGTGGAAATCATAACCCGGGATGTAAAATACCGTCGGAATTTGAGGAATCATCCTAACGTGGTACAAATGGAAGGCTTCACTACCACCCAAAACTTTAGTAGTACTTTAAAACTCCCACAAAATCGTACTACTCCCGACCTGCGCGGTGTGCTCTATTGGGCTCCCAACGTCCTAACTAATGATCAAGGCAATGGGCAGCTGATCATTCCTCTGTCCGATGACTCCGGAGAATTTGCCGTGGTGGTTAAAGGTCGCAATGGTTGGGGTCAATTTATAACCGGTTTTAGTACATTTGAGATCAAAACCAAACTAGATTAAACCCCATTGATAAAAGCCGTTCACTATCCCATGAAGAAGACCAGGGCGCTTACTTTGATCTTTTATCTGATATCTTCAAGCTGCCTGGCTCAGTCTGCCCCCACTTTTGCGGAGGTAACTGCCGCCTCCGGGATTGATTTTCAATACACATTCGGGGACTATACTTACGAAAACATCATGGAGAGCAGTGGTGCAGGCATTTCAATTCTGGACTATAACCAGGATGGTTTCTACGATATTTATCTACTAAACGGCACTTACCTGGAAGGGATCAGCAGCTCTGACGGACAGAAGCATGTCGACTCCTCTAATAAGCTATACCGAAACAATGGTGATGGCAGCTTTACGGAGGTCAGCCAGCAAGCCGGCTTGGATAACAAGCAGTGGAGTATGGCTGCAGGGGTATACGACTTCGATCATGATGGAGATGAGGACATTTACCTGGCCAACTACGGTCCTAATGTATTTTACCTGAACAATGGCAATGGCACCTTTACTGATATTACTGAGAAGTTGGGTCTGGAAGGCCCCTCAGAATTGAATGGCTTTACCAAGTGGAGCGTTAGTGTAGCCTTTCTCGACTATAACCAGGACCGGCGAACCGATATTCTGGTAGGAAATTTTTTAGCTTTCGACCCAGATCATCGTTCATCTCCTGATCCCACCCTTATGCCGCACCCCGGCGAATATAAGGGACAAGCGTCGCTACTATACCAGCAAAAACCTGATGGGACGTTCAAAGAATCCACCCAAAGCGCCCACTTATTATATCCCGATTCCAAGTGTATGGGGCTAACAGTGTTTGACGTGGACCAGGATGGGGATATGGACATCTTTCAAAGCAACGATCATCAACCCAACTTTTTATTGCGAAATGAAAAGGGCGTGTTTAAGGAGGTGGGTATACCCAGTGGGGTGGCGGTAAATAATGAGGGTAAAGGCACCGGATCGATGCACGGCTCCCTGGGAGATATCGACGGAGATGGTCATTTGGACATTCTGGTCACAGATCTCAAGCATGGATCATTATATCGGAACACCGGCCTGGGTATTTTCAAGGACGTGACCTACAGCAGTGGAGTGGCTCCCCATTTCAAAGGTAAAGGAGGCTGGGCGGCTATGCTGTCGGACTTTGACAATGACGGCGATCTGGATATATTCTCCGCAAACGGCACCGCCGAAGAGCTTATACTGCAACCGCCATTGCTATTGGAAAATAACGGCAAAGGGCGATTTGTTAATTCCGGAAAAACTGCGGGAACCTACTTCCAAGAAAAACATTCCGGCAGAGGAGCGGCTGTCTTGGATTATGATAACGATGGGGACCTTGACATCATAATATCGCACCTGGAGCCAGGCTCAAAAGCCAGCCTCTTGGAAAACACCCATAACCATCAAAATCACTGGCTGGGAGTTACTATAGTCACCTCAAATGATGGGACTTCCCTTATTGGCACTAAAATTACTCTGGTAGCCGGGAGTCAAACTCAGGTGCGCGTATTTCAACCCTCTACCGGTTATCTGTCCTACAGTGATCCCCGCATACATTTTGGTATGGGAACCAATAGCCAAATTGATGAAGTAAAAATTGAATGGCCTGACGGCGCAGTTGAAACCTTAAAAAATGTGCGTATTGATCAGTATATTTCCGTAGGAAAGGGAATTGGAATTGTAAAGAGATAACACATAGTCATAATTTATCAGAAAAGATGAATACCGAATACTTGAGCAAAGTGGTGGATCTTACAGAACCCCATAAAAATATTATTTACAATATGTCCGTGGAGGAGGCCCGGAAAATCGTGAGTACCGGTGATCCTGAGAAAGTCCGCACCATCGACGGTCAGTTTGCCCTGGTAGCTACCCGTGGAAAAGTGGTAAGGATTGCTCGTTCAATTGGAAGACCGATTCGTTATTTCATAGCCAAATTAATAGATGGCCCCTGCCTGATCCTTGCGGAGCGTATCGATACTATCCACCACTATCTAGTCCAAGAGGGACTTGACGACCAGTTTCATCCCTCCTACACCCGTATGGCCCCGGCACACTACGTTACCAAGATCGAGTTGCTTGGATGTCCTGATCCAAACCCAACCTATACCCGGTTTTTTACCCCCCAGCGAAATCAGCTGGAAGGTCAAAGCAAAGAGCAAATCGGAGCCCTGTATATGGGCCGCCTGTACCATGAAATAAAGAAATGGGTTCAGCACCAAGCTACCGAAGGCCCCATCGGGGTCAGTTTCTCGGGAGGTATCGATAGCGGGTCAGTGTTCCTTCTCATCTATCAGGCTCTGCTGGATCTTGGTGAAAGCCCATCCAGATTGAAAGCTTTTACCCTGAGTGTTGACCAACAAGGATCCGATCTTAACCAAGCCAGGGAGTTTCTTGATAGCTTGGGATTAGGCCATTTTTTGGAACCCCTACATATAAGTACCGTGGAGCTGGACTGGAAACAAACGCTAAAAGTAGTAGAGGACTACAAGCCGCTGGATATCCAGTCGGCCACCATGAATTACGCTCTATTAACAGCGATCAGGGCAAAATACCCGCATTGGAAATTTATGATTGACGGCGATGGCGGTGATGAAAACCTAAAGGACTACCCTATCGAAGAAAATCCCGAGTTAACAATTAAGAGTGTTCTAAACAACCCACTTCTTTACCAGGAAGGTTGGGGCATCGACTCCATGAAACACTCTATTACCTATAGTGGCGGTCTCAGCAGAGGATACATGCGATCCTATGCACCAGCCGACACCCTGGGATTCCAGGGATTTAGCCCCTATACGCTTCCCAACGTTATCGAAATTGCCGAGGGTATTCCTTTCATCAAGATGACCAATTGGGACCATGAGGCCCTATACCAATTGAAAGGTGAAATAGTATCCCAGGGAGTCAAAGTCATTACCGGACTGGATATGCCGGTTTATTCAAAAAGAAGGTTTCAGCACGGGGTAGCCAGCCACAAAACCTTTCAAAAGCTGTTTCCCGGAAAAGATCTTACCTACCGCAAAGAATTTCAAGCATTGTATGAGCAGGCAGGTTGATTTTGAAATAGATAATCAGTGGGTCAGATCCCAACGGGGGCCCAAGAACCAGGTTGAAACGCATAAACCTTATGGTTTTTTTGTTGAAGAAGAAAGGAGCGCTGGTGGGGAAATTGAAAAGGTAGCCACTATTTTCCTTACCAATAATGAATGCCCTTTTCATTGCCTTATGTGTGACCTTTGGAAAAACACCACCTCAGTGCCCGTTAAGCCGGGGGCTATTCCTGCCCAAATAAGATGGGCCCTGGACCGGATGCCCAAAGCCAAAACCATAAAGTTGTACAACAGCGGCAATTTCTTCGATGTCAAAGCCATACCACCAGAAGATTATGAGCAAATCGCCGAGCTGTTGAAAAATTATGAGCGGGTGATCGTGGAGTCCCATCCAAAACTTATCAACCGGCTGACCTACTCATTTCAGGAATTACTTGACCCACAACTTGAAGTTGCTTTGGGACTGGAAACCGCCCAACCACAGGTTTTGGAACGGCTTAACAAAAACATGACCCTGGATGACTTTGCGAAGGCTGTACAAATATTGAATCTACACCATATCCCAACCAGGGCATTCATTTTGGTAAAACCCCCTTTTATGAATGAGTCCGAAGGTGTTGTTTGGGCCCAGCGATCTTTGGATTTTGCCTTTGATCAGAGTGTACAGCGATGCACCGTTATTCCTACCCGCAACGGTAACGGCGCCCTGGACGAAATTGGTGCCATGGGCTTTTTTTCGCAACCCCGGCTGAGATCCCTGGAAAAAGTGTTGGACTATGGGGTGAGCCAGTATCCAGGGAAAGTTTTTGCCGACCTGTGGGACCTTGAATTGTTTTCAGAATGCCCCAATTGTCTGACCAAACGCCAGGAAAGATTACATCAGATGAATGTGAGGCAAACGGTGCTTCCTGAAGTTCCCTGCAGCTGTAACTGACTACTGAGGTACTTTTAATAAATCCCTGAATTGAAGAGTGTTCACTTCGCGGGTATGGTATTTATTGATATAATCAGAATTTTCCAGGAATGGATAGCTCTCATCAGCGGGATACGGATAAGAAGACATGCCATGGAATGGCAATGGGGTTACTGTTTGGCCGAATGCCGTATTCAAATCTCCATCCTTGACCCATCCTACACTGTAAATCACAAAACTCCGTTTCCACCCCTTGGGTAATTCCGGTAATCCGCTGGCATCAAAGCTCATGGATACTTCGTCACCCGCATTGTAGACAATATATTGATTGTCCGCGCTGTCCACTAATGGTAGTACGTCTCCGTATCGAGTATAACGCCCTTCCAGATCCATCCATTGAGGTTCCGTGGTCAATTGGGAGTAGTCGAACCAGTGTGGTCCGTTGCGATGCCCCTTTCTGAACTCCGAGGAGAAACCCCGATACTGCAAGTCAGCTTGCAAGGATGAAATGGGTGTTATGGTACCTTCAAAAGGTTCATTCATATAGGCATAAAATATATGATCCCAATAGATCTGCATGGAGGTTCTTATGCGGATTTTTCTACTTCCAGTCTTGAAGATGTTTGAAAGGTCCGTAACTACGGTTTTATTCTTACCCAGAGGGAAACCAATATTATCTATCACCGTTTCCCAGTTACCACGTTCGTTGATAACTTGGAGATAGGGTGGTACCACGGTAAGGGAGTCATTTTGTGAAATCGCTACATTTATGCTAGCGTCGGAAGGAAAGATCCAGCCGTTCATGAACAGGTGCAAATTCTCGTCCTCCACATCACCCAGGTCAATGATCAGATCTTTTAGCTCCGTTATCCCCTGAAATCTTGATCTTTTGAAATTATCAATGTACTGGTGGTCCTTTTTGGAGACCTTGTAAAGGAGGTTATTCTGGCCATCATTTACAGAAACCGGGCTTATCTGGGAGACAATAGGATATAATTCAAGCTCGGGGAACGGAGGTAGCACAAATTTTTCATCAAGTCTGAAATCCAGCTTTTGCGGATGATCCACCGCATAAAGAGTCACTTGATCCAAATAAATAGTCTCCCAAAGTTCTCCGGTGATTTTGATAGAGTACTGCTGGTCTTTCACTTTTAACATTTCCGCAGGTATCCGGAGGTATTCCCGGGAGGCGTCCGGAAACGCATAGGCTCTGGAATTGTCGGAAGTCATTATACCCAGCGGCATGCCCAAGGCACTCCTCCACATCATATCCTTCACGAAGACATATCTCTCACCGTTCCAGGTGTATAGGAAGGGACAGGAACCTTTGAGTTTTTGTTGTTCAATCAAATCGAGATCGCTATTGGGGGCAAAAATGTTTTGCGGTACCCCGTTGGTCCATCGAATTCTCAAAATATCGGCCCGCTCATGGTTACCCAGTCCGAAATACTCATCTGGCGAACTGATGGTCCTTACCTGGTAGAGGGAACCGGCCAACACTTCTACTTTTGATCCAATACCATAATAGTTGTTTTTCCCGCTGCCCTCGCGAAGGCCTACCAGCTTAATTTTTAGTTGGTAATTCATATTACCTCCGTCATTTCTCAATAAGCCAATAGTACCGTTGCCATAGCTAACAAACAGGTCCAGGTCGCTGTCTTCATTATAGTCCCCTACTGCCAGCGACCTTACCGCAGGTAAAGATTCCGGTAAAGTCCAGGACGCCTCTTCAAAAGAACTCCCCTGATTATTATGCAACAGCACAAGGCCCCTACCCTCTCCAGTAAGAGGATCCCCGGCGATGACGATATCCAACCACCCATCATTGTCGAAATCAAAAAACTTATGATCTAGAGGCTTTATGGAATTAATGGGCAAATCCTGTAGCGAGGTGACCAATACAAATCCCTCTAGCGGCTGGTTCTGGTACAGTTTAACCTGTCCTGAAGGGTTGGAGATTAACAAATCTGTGAACCCGTCATTATTATAATCCCCGGTAGATACCCTTTTGGAAGCATCGGCAGGGTCCAATGCGGCTGAGGAGGTGATGTCTTGGTAACTTCCCATCCTGTTGTTGAAGTACAATCTGTTCCCCTGGTCGTTGGCCACAAAGATGTCCGTATCACCATCATCATCGAAATCACCCAGCACTGCATCATTTGTGGGACTGCTGCCGTTTTGAATTCCCGACCGCTTGGTAATATCCGTAAAGCTTCCGTTTCCATTATTTTGAAATAACCGGTCCGGACCCTGGGATCCGATAAAGATATCAAGATCCCCATCGTGATCGGCATCAAAAGAAAGCGCGCAAATACCGTCGGTAACTTGATCCAAGCCGGAAGTTTCCGTGACATCCTGATATTCCAGTTCATCCACGTTCCGGTACAATATCAACCTGCCGTCATTGATCAAAAGCAGGTCGAGAAATCCGTCGTTGTCATAGTCTGAAAAGGACATATCACGGATACTTTGTACATCCTGTATACCCGTGCCTTTAATAACATCCTGGAATCTTCCAAAATCATTCTTGTACAGATACAGACCACGGCTGCTTTGGGTATCATTTAATCCAAAAAGCAGGTCCTGGTCACCGTCATTGTCCAGATCATCAAGCAAAACCAGGGAGTTTTCCTGATTGGATCCCCCTGAGCCTTTTTCCGAAGAGCTGAGTGCGGCATTTTCAGCAACATCGGTAAATTTTATTTGCTGGTAAACCAAGTTGTCTTCTTCCCCACCATATCCCATCATCTTTTGGCTAAAAGAAATAACGGGTGTCCCGATGCGAGACTCCCGGCTACCCTTTAAGGCCAGTATATCAGCCTGGTACCAATTAGTAAGCTTCAGCTGATTGTGGAACATTACCGTAGTGCCATACGCCTCTTGGTACTGAGAGTTTCTCAGGTGTTCATAAGCCTGATCGAACAGTTCTTGGGTTCCTGCGGGTAGTTGCTCAAACTTACTGGAGATGTCTTCAAATTGCACCGTAGCCTGCTCATACTGCTCATTCTCCAGAAGGTCCTCCAACAGATAAACCCGGGGTACTATGTTAGTGGGAGCGGCTTCTATGACCTGGGCCAAATACTGGGTAACCAACGCTACGGAACCACCCTCTATATCGAATTCGGATTTTTCGGACATTTTATATAGAGCAAATAAATTTTCAGGGTCATCATCCAGAACTTTTTTCAGCTGGGCCACGGCATCCTCTTGACGATCCATTTGCTCATAGACATCGAATAAGTTTAATCTGACCATGACATTTTTCCCGTCCAGGGCCAGTGCTTTCTTCAAATACTCCTCCGCCTTGCTAAGCTTGCCCTGGCGAAAATATACAATTCCCAGATTGGTATATCCTATAATTTCATTAGGGGCTAGCTCAATAAGTTTGGTGAATTCAATTTCGGCTTCCGCAAGTTGATTCTCATGGAGGTATTTCAATCCCGCCTGCCGGGTAGCATCGGCCTCCGAAAGTTCCACACCCTCGTGAGTCCTTTGGTCATCACAGGCTAAAATCACGACACCTAATACCAGCACAAAGAATAGTGAACGATGAATTTTCAAGGTATACAAATTAGCATTCTGTTAATGGAAAGTGGATCAGCACTATCCGTTATCATTAGAATATTGCGAGGTCAATTTACGCAAAACCACGAAATATTTATTACCTATTGAGCTGCCTTAAATCATCTTATAACAAACAACTTGTGGAGCTAAACTTCTAAGTGATTAAAGTAGCTGTCAGGGGCATTTGGATGATTAAAATCTAAATTATGGGAGGACAGGTCCATTTTTTACCTGGTATTAACAAAAACCATGACAATTCATGACAAATATTAACAGCTTATGATAAACCTAATGGTTACTTTTACAGTATAATTAGTTAAATAATCAATGTTAAAAATGGATATTTCAAGACTACTTAAGTTTGTGTTTATTGCCTTTTTCGGATTGTGCGTGGCTTTCCAGGCCGATGCTCAGGACAAGAAATCCAAGAAAAAGAAAAAGAATAAAAAGACCGAGATTTCAGAAAAGGACACTAACAAAACAGCCAGTTACTTATCGCTTGCGGATCTATTAAGACGCAAACCTGGCGTTAGTGTACAAGGCCAGGGCAGCAGTACTAAAGTGGCGATCAGAGGAGGTTCCGGAGCACACGGTACTGACCCGCTTTATGTTTTAGATCGCCAACCTGTAGGCAACAGCTATTCTCAAGTGGCGGGGATGGTTGATGTGAACGATATTGCCAGGATCG
>JAOTYN010000527.1 GCA_029861825.1 Cyclobacteriaceae bacterium | reverse complement strand
GGTGATATTGGCAAAACGGAATGCGTACCAATACCTCATTTCGACTTTGTTTAAAAGTGTTGTTATCTTCGAGCCTTACATCAAGCAAGGTTGACGAAGAAGTCTTACTATCCAATCCCCTGGTCACCAGATCAAACTCAATAGTATATTCTTCCGGCAAGACCTCCGGCAGATCCGGCAAGTATTCGGACCCGGTTTTCAATTCAAACCACTTCTCTTTGGAGTCCCCGAAGGTCACCACTTCTCCAGTACCGTTGGTGTTCCAGCGGGAGGGGAAATCACCCAAGGCATCAGCACTGAAATCCTCAAAAACAATCAACCTCGATCCAGGCACAAAATCGAATTTTGTGTTTACCTTAAAATCACCAGGATCATTATTGGACGATGTGGAGGAGTTGTTACCAGAACCGGTAGGGGTGTTGGCCGTATTGCCACCTGAGGATTGGTTAGTATTGGGAGAGTTCTGAGGATCTCCCCCTTCGGTACCTTCTTCTCCTTCTTCTCCCTCGACACCTTCTTCAATTCCTTCCTCCACTTCATCAAGAACATCATCGGCGCCTTTGTCGATCTTACGGTCCACGCGATGTTCCACTTTCTTTTTCAATTTTTTACCAAGGTTCTTAAACTGGCCGTTAGCATCGAAAGACAGGCTGCAAATGATCAAAAAAGACAAGATAAATAAAGTAGTCTTCATAGTAGTAGTTTTTAAGTTGGTCTAGCCGGTGAGGATATGAAAATTAATCATTTTTCAGCTAAATGTAACCCTCTCGGTAGTATAAATACTAACACATTTCATGCCGGATTTAAAGCGATTCAAGTCTTTTTTTATCCGTCTGGCTCCTCTTTCTCGAACTACCGGGGATACTCCGAGTTCTAAGCCTGTAAATAATTAAAATTTTTATATCATGAAATTAGATAAATTCTTAAACCAGAGATGGCTAATGGGCTTACTCGGTGTAATGTTCTTGATCGTTGTAACCAGTTGTGATGATGATGAGCCCGCACCACCCGCAATGCCAGATGACATTGTAACTATTGCCCAGGGTAATAGTGATCTAACTTCATTGGTAGCAGCGCTAACCAAATTTCCTGACCTAGTGAATACACTCAGCGGGGCAGGAACTTTCACGGTATTCGCTCCTACTAATGCGGCTTTCGACGCTTTATTAAGCGTAATAGGGCAAACCAGCATTGATGACGTTCCAGAAGATGTACTTAAAGATATTTTGGAATATCATGTAATCGCTACTGCTGCGTTACAATCAACGGACTTGTCAGACGGACAAACCGCTGGGACTGTAAATGGAGCGGATGTTACCGTTACCATTAATAATGGGGTTTTCATCAATCAAGCACAAGTGACTACTGCCGATGTAGAAGCATCAAATGGCTTTGTACATATTGTAGACGCGGTTTTGGTACCTCAAGATATCTTGGATATCGTTGGAACCATAGTAGCTCCTGCTTACTTCAATAAAGATTTCAGCACTTTAATCGCTGCTGTTAATGCTGCAGACGAGGATATATTAAGTGTTCTATTAGGTAATGGGCCTTCTGGTAACGGTCTCACTTTATTTGCCCCGAACAATGCAGCATTTGAGGCAGCTGGGATTACCGCTTTGCCCGATGCCGCTACACTTAGCGCGGTATTGAAGTACCACGTGTTGGATGCTACTGTAGGTAGCGGCGATTTGCCCTCAGGCAGTGCGGCCATTGCTTCTTTGAACGGCGACTTTTATCTGAGCAACGTGGCTGCCGGAGTATTCATCAACGGTGGAACTCAGGTAACGGCTACTGATATAACCGGGTCCAATGGAGTCGTACACCTCATTGACAAGACCTTATTGCCCCCTTCGCAAAACATAGCTGAGATCGTATCAGCATCTGCTGCCGCAGATCCCGCTGAGTTTACCTTATTGTTAGCTGCTTTCCAAGCCGCCGGATTTGCGGATGTGGCTGCGGTAGGCCGGACTTAACCGATGAGCAGGTGATTGGTATGCTAAACAGTCAGAATGTAACCGTTGATCTGGATAACCTTACCATTCAAGATGCGGCCGGGTCCACACCGCCTGCAGGCCTGGTTGCCGATCAATTGAATATTCTGGCTACCAATGGTGTGATCCAGGGAAAAAGCCACCTCATTCAAGGCTTGGTTAAATTATTAATTAATTCGTATCTTTTGCTTCCCAGAGGATTTGACCATGGTTGTGCAATGAGGAGTGCCCTTTTGTTTTTTATACCCATACTGTTAACTTAGTTTCTATCTAAATGCCCAGGACTTTCCCGTTGACTCCCTTAAATACCAGATCCAACAAACTGGAGGTCAATCAACAGCATGTCCAACTGAATCTTGGTCAGGCGCAAAAACAATTTAAGAAAGAGATCATTGTATCAACCATAGGTTACTCCGTGGTAAATTACCGGCGGACTAATGCTGGGAGGGTCGAACGATGAACTAGGAACGGGATTGTTGATCGCCGGAGGTGCTATTGGTGTTGGCGGTACCTTTATTCTGGTAGACTCCTTTAAGTATCTGGGCCGGGCATCGAAACGTAAAAAACCACCACAATGAAAAAGATTTTAATTACCGCAATAATTTTTGGAGCAGGCTTGCAAGCAAACGCTCAAAAGTGCAATGAATACTTCCCTCTGGAAGATGGTACCAGCTGGGTGCTGGAAAGCTTTAACCAAAAGAACAAGTTTCAATCCAAGTCTGTGCAAAAAGTACAAGACACTAAGTCTGTGGACGGCGGATTTGAAGGACGCATGACCGGCGAAGTCATC
>JAOTYN010000113.1 GCA_029861825.1 Cyclobacteriaceae bacterium | reverse complement strand
AGGAGGAAAACGTAGTGATCGATCAATCACTTCCCGATCTTCCGATCCCTTTGGCCAATACCACTGGAGCGCTGATCGATGGAGTGGTGTATGTTGCAGGAGGAACTTCCTCAGCCTCCGGCTTATCACTTAAACGCATGTTCCAGCTCGATCTCAATGTTGCCGGCCCTGACAGACAATGGGTTGAGGGGCCCGCCTGGCCTGGGCCTCCCAGGATGCAGGCCGTCAGCGCCGGACTGAAGGGACATTTCTACCTTTTCAGCGGGTTTCAATTGAAGAAAAAGGAGGATGCGGACGGCGGAATTGAAAGGATCCTGCTGCACGATAGTTACAGGTACATTCCAAATGAAGGCGACCCTACCACAGGAACATGGGAGCTACTTCCGGATGCCCCCAGAGGGATAGCTGCAGCTCCAGTTCCTGCTCTGACCCTGGGTCAATCTCACATTCTGATTGCCGGTGGTTTGGATGCACAGACACTGCGACATACCGACATGGCCACCCATCCCGGTTTTGTGGAAGACCTGATCGCTTTCCACGTCGAACGAAATGAGTGGGTCGACATGGGGCGCATGCCTTCCGGAAGTGCCAGGGTAACGGCTCCTACCGTTCAATGGAATGACCTGCACCTCATTATAAATGGTGAAAGCGGCCCTGGAGTTCGATCACCGGAAGTATATGCCGTGGATACCGGCTTAGATTTTGGCGTGGTGAATTGGATCGTGCTTTTGTTGTACCTAATTGTTATGGTGGTAATGGGGATTTATTTTTCTAAAAGAGAACGCAGTACCGCCAACTATTTTCTTGCCGGTGGCAGAATTCCCTGGTGGGCGGCGGGCATTAGTATTTACGGTACTCAGTTAAGTGCCATCACTTTTATGGCCATCCCTGCTGTAGTATATGTATCGGACTGGCGCCTAAGCGTGGGATCAGTTATGATCTTACTGATCGTTCCCATAATCATCAAATATTACCTGCCTTTTTTCAGAAGATTGAATATTACAACTGCATATGAATACCTGGAGCAGCGTTTTGACCTGAACGTGCGGATTTTGGGAAGCCTTACCTTTATCCTGCTTCAATTGGGTAGAATGGGGGTGGTGCTGTATTTGCCCGCAATTGCCATCGCCTCGGTGACCGGGATTGACGTTTACCTCTGTATCCTGATCATGGGAACAATAAGTACAGCCTATACCGTTTTAGGAGGAATCGAAGCCGTAGTTTGGACTGACGTGATCCAAGTGTTCGTACTCTTGGGCGGTGCCATTACAGCCATTATCATTGCCATCGATGGCATTGATGGGGGAGTGGAGATGGTTTGGGAGGTTGGCATGCAAAGAGAAAAATTCAGATTTGCAGAGCTGAGCTGGGATCCGACTCGTCTGGTGCTGTGGGTAGGGATTGTCGGCTTTTTTTTCCTTAACCTGATTTCCTATACCTCCGACCAAGTGGTCATCCAGCGGTACCTGACGGTAAAGAGCGAAAAAGAGGCAGCCAGAAGCCTTTGGACCAACGGTCTGATAACGATACCCGTAATTCCGGTTTTTTTTGGCCTCGGTACGGTCATTTATATCTATTATCTTTTGAACCCTACGGAAATCACCAGCACGAATATCGACGAAATCCTGCCTTTTTACATCGTTACAAAAATGCCCATTGGTGTTGCGGGCCTGGTGATTGCTGGAATTTTTGCGGCCAGCATGTCGTCTTTGGATAGCAGTATGAACAGCATCTCCACTGCCTATATTACAGATTTCCACAAAAGGATACGGCCTGGTCGAGAGGATCAAAGTTATCTTCGCATTGCTAAGTACGTCACCGTATTGATGGGATTTGTGGGCACTTTTACGGCTATGTGGATCGCCGCCTCCGATGTTCGCATCATCTTTGATTTCTTCCAGGAATTGCTCGGCATGATCGGGGGAAGCCTGGCCGGGGTTTTTGTTCTGGCTGTATTTACCAGAAGTGCAAATGCTCCCGGTGCTATTATCGGCACTTTTGCCGGGGCGGCCATTACCTTGATGGTCAAATATTTTACCCCCATCAATGGTTATCTTTACGGGGCAATAGGTGTGATCAGTTGCGTTTTGGTAGGGTTGGTGGCGAGCCGTTTTTTTACGAGCGAGAAAAAGCAAATCGATGGGGTTTATAGGGCCGAAGCAAAATAAATAGATTTTATTTCTGATCTGGCAGCCTTACCACACACCATTTTTAAACAAAGCCCGTATCTAAAAATTGGTTTTTTTTAACAGCTCCTTGTCTTGGATTAGGGTCAACCGGATCGGAAATGGAGAAGCGTTGCCTGAATCATTCAATACTCAATTATAAAACTGGGCTACAAAACCACAGGAGTCAGGAATGATCTACAAAATATTTGGAAAGCCAAAACAGTCTGACTCGTCCACCATTTGAAGCCTTTATCTTCCTAGACTAATTGGGCAACCATGGTATTTGAGCAACCTCCTTAGGCGCTCCACGAATTTAACTGAGTTGAGGGTGCGGTAATCCTTGGTATTAAAAACCCTGAGATTAAAACTGTAGAACTCAAGGTGAATTCGATAGCTCCAGATCAGTACAAGATTAGGCGGATATTAACTGAAAAGCATTCTGTGGGTTATTTAAATATATGTATGACATAATACACGAATTTTCCTATATTGTTCCAAATCTTGCTTTATACCATGGTGATATCATATTTAGTTAAATATTTAAAGGCTGGATTGCGGTTCAAACTGATTACCCTGCTTACTGCCGCAACATTATTAGTACAAGCACAAACTCCTCAAGAGATCATACAATGGGAAGAGCTTCCTTCAATACCGGATGCTATAGGATACAACGGTTCTTTTATAGGGATTCATAATAACGCCTTGATCGTGGCGGGAGGGGCCAACTTTCCTGACAAGCCGGTATGGGAGGGAGGGGCCAAACAATGGCATGATAATATCTATGTATTGGAATCCAGCCAATCAGGGGATTATCACTGGTACACCCATGAAAATTTAAAATTGTCTCAACCGCTAGCGAATGGAGTTTCTATTAGCACCGAAGAAGGCCTGTTGTGTATAGGCGGTAATAACACTCGGGGAACTTACAAAGATGTTTTTCTGCTTAAATGGAACTCTGATGAGAGAAGTGTAGCTATCGAAAAGCTGCCGGATTTACCAATGCCATTGGCAGCCATGGGCGGTGATATTGTTGATAATACCGTTTACGTGGCGGGAGGGCTTGAAAAAACCAGCGGTTCAGCGGGCAAGTATTTTTTTGAATTGGACCTCTCGAAAAAGAGCAATTCAACTCAATTCAAATGGGAGCAACTGGATCCCTGGCCGGGCCCGGCCCGTATGAACCCGGTTGTGCGAGCGCAGAACAACGGACAGGTTGAGGCTCTTTACTTGTTCAGCGGCAGAAATTATACTCCTGACCAAGAAATTCCACATCAGTTATACAGCGATGTGTACATGTACAATCCTAAATCCGGAAAATGGACCCAAAAATCCGATATCCCATCAAATGGTACTTATGGAATTGATGGTGGTTTTATGGGGGCAGCCCCCGCTATAAGGCATGGTGGCTCCCACATCTTGATCTTTGGCGGGGCTGGAGGTCCCAATCAAAATTTGGTTAAGCGCATGCAAGTTCAGGCTCAAATAGACCGGATTGAAGAAAAACCAATAGCTGACACCGTAGGGCGTGCGGATTCTTTGCGGATATTGAATGATCAGTTGAAGCAGTTGGTAAGAAACACCTCTTTTTCAACCACCATATGGGCTTATCATACCATTACCGATACCTGGGTCAGGGCCGGATCTTTACCCGGGCCCAGTCAAGTGGTCACTTCGGCAGTTATATTCAATGATCAAATAGTCATTCCCGGAGGAGAAATTAGCCCCGGTGTACGAACCACCCAGGTAATCAGTGGAACGTTTAAACCCTATACTGCCAATTTCGGATTGGTTAATTATATTACATTGGCCGCTTATTTGGGTTTAATCGTATGGATGGGTTGGTATTTCTCCAAGCGCAATACCAGTTCGGAAGACTTTTTCTTAGGAGGGAAAAGAGTTCCTTGGTGGGCCGCGGGATTAAGCATTTATGCGACTATGCTAAGTGCCATCACCTATCTATCCCAACCAGCGTTAGCCTTTTCATTTGATTGGCAGGCGTATCTGGGCTACTTTACCATTCTTATTATGGCCCCGGTAGTAGTTGCTTTCTATTTACCCTTTTACCGGAGACTGAACATTACCACTGCCTACGAATATTTGGAAAAGCGCTTTGACCTGGCTACCCGTATGTTTGGCAGTGTGTCTTTTGTATTGTTCCAATTAGCCAGAATGGGAATAGTAGTGTATCTGCCGGCTCTTGCCTTATCCACAGTTATCGGTATGGATATTTTTGCTGCCATTATCTTGATGGGTGTACTGGCCATTATATATACGGTACTTGGAGGAATTGAGGCAGTGATATGGACCGATGTGCTGCAAGTGGCGGTATTGATTTTAGGATTAGTGGCGGGTTTATCCTATGTGTTGTTGGAAATCGGCAGCTTTTCATCGATACTTGATGCCGCGGTTCAAGACCAGAAATTAAGGATGTTTGATTGGAGACTTAGTACCACCGAAGTAGTCACGTGGTCCCTGTTTTTAGGTTCAATTGCTTTAAATATTGCTCCGTACACGGCAGATCAAGCAGTTGTTCAACGTTACCTGACTACTCCCACAGAGCATGAAGCAAAGAAAAGTATTTGGCTAAGCGGTTTACTGGCAGTCCCTGCCGGTCTGTTGATATTTGGAATGGGTACATTTCTATATGTATACTTCAAAGGACATCCTGAATTATTGAACATCGGTATGGAAAATGACAGAATATTTCCCCTGTTCATTGCAAACCAACTCCCGGCCGGTGTGGCAGGTTTGGTAATTGCCGGCATCTTTTCAGCATCCATGTCCAGTCTGGACAGCAGTATGCACAGTGTGGCTACGGTAGTAACTGTGGATTTTTTTCAAAGATTTAAGAAAAAATTAACGGATAAGTCCAGCTTGTCGACAGCCAGATGGGTAACCATTATTGTGGGTATATTAGGAACCATCGTTGCCTGTATCATGGCTATTTATCCCGTAACCTCCTTGTTTTTTCTCTTTCAGGAAATTGTGGGTTTGTTTGGAAGCGCCTTAGCAGGGGTATTTATTCTAGGTATTTTTACTAAACGAGCTCATGGAGCAGGGGCCTTACTGGGTGCCCTGGTTAGTGTATTGATGTTAGCCTATATTAAATATTTAACCCAGTTAAACTTTTACATATATCCGTTGATTGGTATTCCGGTATGTGTGATTGGTGGTTATTTAATAAGCAGAATTTGGCCCTATAAATTGAAGGACTTGACAAACCTTTCACTACACACGCTTCCCAAAAACCCTTTGTGACAGGAATTAAATCTTAAGATTGAGTACACCCAGCATGGAAATTAGAGAAAAACACCCCATTCACCATTAATTAATACCGGTATAATTGTCAAAAATCACATGACCAATAATCAGAAAATACGACCTTATGTTTTAGCCGAATCCAATTGGAAACACGTTAAAGAGACGGACTTTAAGGTGGTTGTTTTGCCATGGGGAGCTACAGAGGCACATAACTATCACCTGCCCTATGCCACCGATAATTATCAAGCAGAATATGTGGCGGTTGAAGCGGCGAAAATAACTTGGGAAAACGGGGTTAAGATCGTAGTGCTGCCTACTGTACCCTTTGGAGTCAATACCGGTCAGATGGATGTTGACCTCTGTATTAATATGAATCCCACCACCCAATTATTGGTACTAAAAGATATTGTCCATGTCCTTTCAAAACAGGGAATTCAAAAACTTGTTATAGTGAATTCTCATGGTGGCAATAATTTTAAGCAAACTATCCGGGAACTTACCATAGATTACCCGGATGTTTTTGTGTGTTCCCTGAACTGGTGGCAGGTTGTGCAGTTTGCAGGCTATTTTGATGACCCGGGAGACCATGCCGGCGAACTGGAAACCAGTGCCATGCTGCACATTAAACCGGATTGCGTATTACCACTTTCCGAAGCCGGGGATGGGGCAGCGAAAAAATTTAAAGTTAAAGGATTAAAAGACGGGTGGGTGAGCGCTCAAAGACAATGGACTTCTGTGACCAAGGACACCGGTGTTGGAGATCCCGCCCTGGCAAGTAAAGAAAAAG
Organism: Cyclobacteriaceae bacterium; assembly: GCA_029861825.1. GTDB lineage: Bacteria > Bacteroidota > Bacteroidia > Cytophagales > Cyclobacteriaceae > JAJCYK01. The sequence continues at coordinate 4,255 of JAOTYN010000113.1, read as the reverse complement.
GCACACAATTTTTGAAGGTGGTGGTCAATGAAATCGGAGATTTTCTGACGGAGTTGGCCGGTGCGGATTTGAATGATATGTACGAGTAAGAGACATTAGGAGTGTTAAATAACCAGCAATCATAATAATTCCGCGACCATGAAAAACATAATAATTCTATCACTATGAAAAACGAAATATTCCTATTGAATTTCTTGCTCTGGTCATTTGTTAGCGCATTTGGACAAGCTGATAATATCCCAAGCATCCAAGGAGCAAGGGGTTTAGCAGTCTTTGAAATAACAGACATACCTCCAAGCACTCCCAGAGAGGGTCACGGTGAAAATGCTGAAAAATACGGGTATCGTATTCCTTCTTTGTTGGTTTCAAATAAAGGAACAACTATAGCATTTGTTGAGCGTAGGTTAGGACTACACGATCATGCACAGAATGATATAGTGCTAAAACGCAGTACCGATGGTGGCAAAACCTGGGGGCCAGAGATAGTGGTCTTTGAAGATGGAATGAATTCGATTAATGATCCGCTGACTGTTCAGCTAACTGACGGACGTATCATGTTAATGTTTGCTCGCTTTCCGTATGGGAGGCATGCACGGAATTCCGGTTGGATAAAGATGGCTGAACTTGGTTATGATGATCCTGCTGTTAATGTTCTAACCTACACCATGTTTAGCAATGACGATGGACTGACTTGGTCCAAACCAGTTGATATTACCAAATCTGTCAAACCAGCCCATTGGTTAAATTCGAATACTCCCGGAGCAATGATTCAACTGGAAAAAGGGCCTCACAAAGGCCGCATTATTGCTTCTCTTTGGGGAACGGTTCCTATTAAATCCGAAGACAAGGTTGAGCGATCTTGGGAAATTATATCAGCCTGGAGTGATGACTTGGGAGAAACCTGGCAAAGATCGAAGCCTCTGGTGGATCCAGAATCAGGCTTTCCTAATGAATGCCAAATTGTAGAAGCAGCTAATGGTGATTTAGTTATTGTTTCTCGTAACCAGTCCGGTGAACCGAAGCGCAAAAAGGCCTTTTCTCAAGATGGTGGTAAAAGTTGGACTAAGCTCAAGACAGACCCGAGCTTGCCGTCGGTTGCTTGCATGGGTTCTATAATCAAAGGACCTAAAAAGAAGGATGGATCTTGGGATTTATACGCAAGTTTTCCATCAAAAAGTGGGCGTAAAAATGGACAGATAGCAGTATCCACAGATTTTGGACAAAGCTTTCAGATAAAGAAAATTGTGACCGGCCCATTTGCCTATTCAGCATCGCAAATTTCTTCTGATGGGAAGAGGTTAGAATTATTATATGAGGCAGATGAATATGAAACGGTGCGATTCCTAAGTATTCCATTGAAGGAACTGAATTAAGGTAGCCAATAGAAGGAGTTAGGATCAAAACGTTAGGGTTATTTTGATTTGCAATGGCCGTGAATCTAGAGGTGAGTGGCCTTCACATATACACATATTCATATCATGACAGATCTTTTTTCAGTATTAAAAGAAAATGTTAAAGGAGAGGTGCTCATGGATGAGTACACCTTGGGCATGTATGCTACTGATGCAAGTATATATCAGATTAAACCAAAAGCGGTGGTATTGCCAAAAAATGAGCAAGATGTAAAAACTGCTGTACAAATAGCACGTGACAATGGGATAACTATTCTACCTCGTGGCGCCGGTACCAGCTTAGCGGGCCAAACTGTAGGCAGCTCCCTGATATTGGATTTCTCTAAATACATGAACAAAATCTTAGAGATAAATGCCAAAGAGAAGTGGGTACGGGTACAGCCGGGAATGGTTTGCGACGACCTAAACGCAGAATTAGCTGAGTACGGTTTGCATTTTGCTCCTGATCCCGCCACCAGCAGCAGGGCCAATGTTGGCGGGATGGTAGGAAACAATTCTTCTGGCACTAAAAGTATTATCTATGGTAAAACGGTTGATCATGTGTTGGAAATGAAAACACTGCTGGCGGATGGTACGGTATTAAACCTTAGTAAGAAGTCCCAAGCAGAAATCGACCACATCATTGCCGTAGGTGACCGGGAGGGTGGTATCTACCAAGAATTTAGAAAAATTGTTAATACCCATAAAGAAGAGATTATAGCGCGGTACCCTAAAGTGATGCGTAGAGTGGGGGGATATAATCTCGACGAGTTTGTTAGTACAGATAATTGGAACCTCAGTAAATTATTGTGCGGAAGTGAAGGAACTCTGGCCACCTCATTGGAGGTGAAGTTAAATCTGGAACCTCTGCCCAAATATAAATCGGTATGCGTAGTGCATTACGCAGAATTATCAGAGGCTATACAAGCTGTGGAGACTATGCTCCAATTCAACCCTTCAGCTGTGGAGATTCTTGACAACACGGTAGTAGCATTAAGCCGTCAGAATCTTACTACCAAACGCCATTGCCATTTTATTGAAGGTGATCCCGCGGCTATTCTGATCGTGGAGTTCTATGGGGATACATTGCCTGAAGTGATGGAGAGGGCCCAGGCCATGATTACGGACCAGAAATTCCAGAATTTGGGGTATGCTTATCCACTGTTTCCTGAAGGATCGGATTATGATGATGTCTGGGTGGTTCGGAAGAAAGGATTAGGATTGATGCTGGGCTTAAAAGGAGACAAGAAACCCCTGCCTTTTATAGAAGATGCCGGTATACCTTCTGAGCACTTGCCTGAATATATTGACAGAGTTTTACAGATATGTAAAAAATATAACACAGAAGCGGCCATGTATGCTCATGCCAGTGTGGGTGTGATTCATGTAAGGCCCATTCTTGACCTCCGACAAGCGGAAGATATTGAACGCTTGAAAAACATAACAGAAGATACTTTTAAACTGGTCATGGAGTACGGCGGCTCCTGGAGTGGAGAGCATGGGGATGGACTGGTACGAAGTGCCTACAATAAAAGGTTTTTTGGCGATCGAATATATGGGGCTTTGCTTGAAGTTAAGAAATTATTTGACCCAAAAAACCTAATGAATCCTGGTAAAATTCTGGAAGCTCAAACTATTGAAAACAACCTTCGTTATGGAGTCGAATATCGCGATAGGGAATTAAACACGGAGTTTCATTATCGCCTGGAAGGCGGCTTTAAAGAATCCGTACATATGTGTACCGGAGTAGGGGAGTGCCGTAAAATGCTAGGCGGTACCATGTGTCCCAGTTTCAAAGTAACTCGCGATGAAGAACATTCCACCAGGGGCCGGGCCAACGCCCTTAGAATGGCTATGTCCGGACAACTTAAGGGAGAGGTCTGGGCACCAAAAGATTGCACCAAGTAATGGAGTTATGCTTGGCCTGTAAGGCGTGTAAATCTGAGTGCCCAAGTAATGTGGATATGGCCAAAATGAAGGGTGATGTTTTACAGATGTATTACCATAAGCATGGAATTTCTGTAAGAGATAGGTTAATCAGGGATTCATCCAAAACTGCAGCCAAAATAGCGGGTTGGAAAGCAGGAATAGTAAATGCCGTTCAGAAAACGGGCCTCTTTAGATTCTTATTGGAGAAACAAGCCAACTTTGACAAGCGAAGAACGCTTCCGGATTTTGCAACAGAGCCGTTTTTCAAGTGGTTTGAGAAAAATGTAAATGGAAATAATAAAAATGATAAGAAAGTAGTGCTCTTTGCCGACACCTATATCAATTTCCATGAAGTGGAAGTGGGAATATCTGCTTATGAGCTTTTACGGTCATGTGGGTATGAAGTTATTCTTGCTAACGTTGGGTGTTGTCAACGACCTAAAATTTCCCATGGATTTCTGGAAGATGCCAAACAGGAAGGGCTTAAAACCGCTATGAACCTTAAACCCTACTTTGATCAGGGGTTGACCGTAGTTGGTTGTGAACCCAGTTGCGTCTCCGCTTTAAATGACGACCTGCCGGATCTCCTGGACGATCAGGAATTGGCAACCCAGTTAAAGAACGGGGTGGTGATGATTGATGTATTTTTGGCCCACGAAATGGATGCGGGAAACCTGGATGTTGAATTTGAATCCACGGTAGGTGACGTAGCAGTTCACGGTCACTGTCATCAAAAAGCGCTTTACGGTACCCACTCAATGAAAGCCATATATAATACCACAAATAACCATGTACACGAGATTCCATCAGGTTGTTGTGGCATGGCTGGCTCATTTGGCTATGAAAAGGAACATTATGAATTGTCCAAAAAAATTGGGGAGGCTGTGTTGTTTCCAGCCATTGAAAAGTATAAAAATGATCACACCATAGTTGCA